>CAIODE010000555.1 GCA_903856875.1 uncultured Burkholderiales bacterium | reverse complement strand
TTAGTCATGATGTTTCCTTCATGTTGTTTGAAAACTCCACCGATCGGGAGTGATCATTCAACGGCAGGCAAGACACACTTGTTGACCGAAATATTTAATTATTTGTGTCAACTTTAAAGTGAACATGGCGTTGATGCATCGTCTTTTGACTTTGACTCAATCTAATTTCACGCCTGCACTCTTCACCAATTTGACCCAAAATTTGGCATCTTCAACCAAGAAGCTTGCAAATTGATCGGGTGATTTTGAAACATCTACATCGGTGCCTTCTCTGGCCAATGCGGCTTTGACATTGGGCTGCGACATGGCAAATTGCGCGGCATCAAAAATCTTTTTCACAACAGCAGGCGGTGTGCCATTGGGAACAAAAACACCATACCAAAATTCAATGGCGTAGTCGGGCACACCGGCCTCAATGCTGCCTGGTATACCAGGGACCAATGCAGATTTTTCTTTGGTGCTTACTCCCAGGCCTTTAAGTCTTCCCGCTTGAATCATGGGCAGTACGGAGGGCGGCGTGCCGAAGGTCAATTGGGTATCGCCTGCGACCACTGATTGAATGGCAGGCCCACCGCCTCTGAATGGAATGTGGGTCATTTCAATGCCTGTGACCTGGGCAAACAATGCTCCGCCCAAATGCGGCGCAGAGCCATTGCCAGAGGTCGCGTAATTGATGGTGCCAGGGGCTTTCTTGGCTTTGGCCACCAACTCTAAAAGGCTGCCGATGCCCGCATTGGGATTGGCTGCTATGACCAAGGGTGAGGATGTGATTTTGGTAACTGGCAATAAATCCTTAGGTGCGTAACCCAGCTTTGGATTCAAGGCGGGATTGACAGAAATGCTACTGGGGCTTGCAATCAAAACGGTGTAGCCATCGGGTGCCGATTTAGAAACCGCTTCGGCTGCAATGCTAGAGCCAGCCCCTGCTTTGTTTTCAATGATGACGGGTTGACCGAGGGCTTTGCCCAATGATTCGCTGATGGTTCGGCCCACATAGTCGGCAGCACCACCTGGTGCAAAACCTACAACTACTTTGACGGGCTTGTTGGGGTAGGCGCTGGCAGTTTGAGCCTGCGCCGTTGTGATGCAGGCCAGCAAGCTAAGGCTGATGAATGAGAATGACAATCTTTGAATCATGATAAGACCCTCAAAACAATTTTTCCAACGTGTGCATTGCTTTCCATCAAAGCTTTGGCAGCCACCATGTCTTCGAAGGGAAAAATGGTGTCAATGCTCGATTGAATGCGGCCATCTGCAAAGGCCGGCAAGATATCTTTCACAAAGCCGCTGACAGGCTCGGCACGTTGCTCTGGTGAGCGCAGTTTGTTAGACACCCCGAATAAAGTAAGGCGTTTGGCATGCAGCGCTTCAATGTCCAAGGGTGCATTCAACACACCATCGACATAACCCACAGTGCCTAGCCGCCCTTGAAAACACAAGCAACGTAAGCTTTCTGCAAAGACAGAGCCGCCCACTGTGTTGACCACAAGTTGCACGCCTTTGCCGTCAGTGGTTGACATGACCTGATCGTAAAAATTGGGTGAACGTGAAAGGATTCCCAAGTCCAAACCCAGTGGCGCGAGCTTGTTCAATTTTTCTTGCGAACCCGATGTGCCGATGACCTTGGCACCCAAGGCCTTGGCCATTTGCAAGGAGGCCACGCCCACACCCGAAGAAACACCATTGATCAACAGCCAGTCATTGGCCTTTAAGCGGCCTTGTTGCACCAACAAGTCATAGGTCACCAAAAAGGTCAGTGGAATGCAAGACGCTTCATCGTAAGATACGTTTTCAGGAATGCGCATCATTTCCCGAATGTCCATCAGTGCATATTCGGCAAAAGTACCTGCACACCTGGCCATCACGCGATCGCCCAATTGGAGGCCGGTGGCAGCAGTCACTTTGTCACCCAGTGCTGTAATTTCTCCTGAACCTTCCATGCCAATGGCCTTGGCACCATGACTGCCATGCAAGCCATGCCCTTTGATAAATTCTCCGCGGTTCAAGCCGGCAGCATAGATCTTGACCAGTGCTTGTGTAGGGCCAGGAACAGGAATGGGAACTTCTCTCAATTCAATGGGGTTTGGCACATCCCCAACGTGCATCCAATATGACTTCATGATCATTCACCTTTAAAGACAGGTTTGCGTTTTTCCATGAAAGCTTTTCGGCCTTCAGCGTAATCAGCGGAGTCAAAGCAGTTTCGAATGAGTTGTTGGCACAGCGCCATGTCAAGCTCGGGCGAGGGTTTTAAAATTTCTCGCGTAATGGCTTTGGCTGCTGCAATGGTGATCGGTGCGTTTTGGCCCAAGGCTGTGGTGTATTCATTCAACAGCGCTGCCAATTGATCTGGCGCGCAAACGCGGCTTACCAGGCCCAGCTGCAAAGCCTCTTGTGCATCCACTCTTCTGGCTGTGAAGAATAAATCTTTGGCCGCGCCAGGGCCAATGAGGTCGATCAAATTCTTCATGGCTGAGTAACGGTACCCAAGCCCTAGTTTGGCTGCAGGCACAGAGAACACAGCATCGCTGGCTGCAATGCGCATGTCGCAACTGATGGCCACATTGATGCCGCCACCAATGCAATAACCCTTGATGCTAGCCAGCGTGGGTTTGGGAAAGTTGTAGATGCTCATGAGCGCCGTCTCGGCCATGTGCTCATAACGTGTGACGGCTTCTTTGGCAGCGCGCATGTCTTCAAACTGAGAAATATCGGCGCCCGATACAAAGGCTTTTTCGCCAGCGCCCGAAAATACAACCAGTCGAACCCGCAGGTCTGACTCGGCTTGGTTCAACAAGATGGGCACAGCCTCCCACATGTCAACCGACAATGCATTGTGTTTGGCCACATTGTTAAATCGAATATGCAAGGTGGTCTGATCCAACCACGTTTCAACACGTTCAGTGGGCGATGTGTAGGTAGCTTCACTCATTAAAAAACTCCAGTGGATTTCAAGCGCGCCAAGTCTTGTGCTTGAACGCCAATTTCTTTCAGTATTTCTTCGGTGTGCTCACCGCGGCGGGGTGCTGACCGAGCGACGGTGCTTGGCGTGCGCTCAAGCTGCACGGGCTGTCCTACCATGCGCTGCGGCCCTTGGTGTTTTGACACCACTTCTTTCACCATGTTGAGGTGCTTAATTTGGGGCTCTTCAAAGACTTGGTCCATTCTGTTGATCAAACCGCATGCCACGCCGCCTTCATTGAGTTTTTCGATCCAAAAGGCACAATCTTTTTTAGCCAAGCGTTCATTGATTTCTTGGTTCAAGGCATCTCGGTTCACAGAGCGGCTGGGCTTGTCGTGATAGCGCGGGTCGGTGACCCACTGCGGTGCTTCCAAAATATCGCAAAAGCGTTCCCAAATTTTGGAGCCAAAAACTGCAATGTTCATGTAGCCATCTTGCGCTTTGTAAACACCAGTTGGAATGCTGGTGGGGTGAAAGTTGCCTGCTTGGGTGGCTACTTCTTGATCAATGAGCCATCTGGAAGTTTGGAAGTCCATCATGTACACCATGGACTCCAATAAAGAGGTGTGAAGCCACTGGCCTTGCCCCGATTTTTCACGCTCAAGCAAAGCGACCAAAATGCCTTGTGCTGCAAAGATCCCTGCGCACAGATCGGCAATAGGAATGCCCACACGCATAGGGCCTTGCTCAGTCAAACCAGTGACCGACATCAAGCCGCCCATGCCTTGCGCAATTTGATCGAACCCTGGTCTGGTGGCCAAAGGGCCTGTTTGGCCAAAGCCTGAAATGCTGGCGTAGACCAATCCAGGATTGCTGACTTTCAAACTCTCATAATCGATCCCTAATCGAAACTTCACATCGGGTCTGAAGTTTTCAACCACCACATCGGCTTGGTCGATTAACTTTTTCAACAATTGAATGCCTTCAGGCTCTTTCAAATTGAGGGTGATGGAGCGCTTGTTTCTGTGGGTGTACTGGTAGTCCGAGCCTTCTTGACCACCCAATGTGTCATCGCCGCGCATGTGCTCAGGCATTTGCACTTGAACCACATCGGCACCCCAATCCGCCAATTGACGGCAAGCGGTAGGCCCAGCTCGGACTTGGGTCAGGTCGATGACGCGAAATCTGGCCAGGGCGGCGGAGGCGGGTTGGTGGGGCATGTTCTAAATTTTCCGAATGTTGAAATCAAGAGGATCAAGAGCGCGCCCCAACTGCTTAGATTTTGATTTCTTTGGCAGTGATTTGGTACTTGAAATCGTCAGGCGCATATGAATCAAAACGACCTTCGTCATTTTCAGCGCTAGGGTACATGAAAAACCCAAGCCGATCGCCTTTGCTTGAAGGAAGCGTTAAATCATGGGCGGTGTTGTAAGCCATCCAATTGCCTTCCCAGCCACCAAACAAGGTGGTGTAGATGGGTTTGACCACCGGGTGATCGGTTGACTTCAGCCATTCCGGTGTTTCTAGGCGCATGACTTTGGCCACATCGGCGGGGTCCATGGCCATCCAGCCCTGGCCTTTGACATAGGCTTCTGCGCGGCAGTGTTGCGCGCCTTTCAAGCTGGCGGGGTTGCCCGATAATTCCTTGTAGCCAAAAGCAGAAGGCACCAAGCGAATGCCATAGACGTCGCGCGCTGGAATACCAACAGATCGGCACAGGCCCACAAACAAGGCGTTGATGTCTGCACACTTGCCGCCTAGGTTGCCGGTTTCGAGCATGGTTTTGATATCACCTTCGCCGCAACCTTTGACTTTAGGTTCGCGCCAAGCGTTGCTCACGACCCAGTTGTAAATGGCTCTTACTTTTTCAAGATCGGTTTGCGCGCCTTGGATGGCATTTTGAGCCGTTGTTTTGACAATGCCATCGGTGGGCAACAAATGGGTAGGGCGCGTGAAGTATTTCAAGGTGGCCGCATCATCTGCCTGTGCAGGGGGTTGCGTTTGACTTAATGGCGCTCTGCTTTGCGTTTGAACTCTGCTTGTGATTTCCACATAGGGCTTGTCAATGCTAGGCGCAAATTCTGCATACAAAAATTGCACACCTTGAAGGCCATCACTGCGCATGCGGGTTATGCCGTTACTGATGAACGAACTTGCCTCTGATTTTTGCCAATCTGTATTGACACTGGGCACGGGCAACCAAACGCGTGTTGCACCCACAGATTTGGCAATGTCAACTCGGGTGGTCACTTCAAAAGTTCGCCAGTCACCAGGTTTAGGTGAAAAACTGCGAACAGCAGGCGAGACGGGAGTTTGAGCAGATGCTGAATGCCAAGGTGCCAATGAAAGTGCACCAATGGAAGCAGCACCCTGAAGCAGGGCGCGACGATCGGGGGTCATGAAGGGATCTCCGTAAATGGGTAAAACCTGTCGGCACATAAGAGGTCACTCTGCCTTCAACTTGAATTTGATGAAGAGATTCCAATGCCCCGAAGGCAGGTTATTGCGAAGCACAAGCGCCGCGCAACTTGCAGATTATCGCAGGGAGTTGACCCAAGACTGTGGCTCGGGCCCTGTCCAGTCGACTTCGCCCACAATGCGCCATTTGATTTGGCCTGTTTTGTCTATCAGCAGGGTGGTGGGGAAAACTTTGACGCCAAATTTTTGAGCCAACTCGCCTTGAGGGTCGGGTACCAAGGGCAGCGTCATTTGCTGGCTTTGCATAAAGCGAAGTGCACGCGAGGGATGCTCTTTCACATTGACGGTGATGACCACAGTTTGAGTGGGATCTTGCAGGTCAGAAAATATTTGAAGCGTTGGCAGCTCTTCCTTGCAGGGGGCGCACCATGTCGCCCAAAAATTGACGACCACTTTTTTGCCCCGCAAACTTTCGGGCGACCATACCTGTGATTGAGTGTCTTTCAAGGACCATTGAAACTTGGCGGACGATGCAGGCCATGGCGTTTTTTCATACTGCGCAAAAGCAAGGCCACTTCCCAAAAGAGTTGTGATGCAAAGCCAAATGAAACGCATTGGACGGTTCATGCCAACGCGAGTTCTTGGGCGATGCTTGTGAGGCAATCAATCGATCTGCTTGAAGCCTTTAAAACTTTGGCGTTTTCAATTTGAGAAAAATTTCGTTTCATTGAAGCAAAATAGGTTGGGTCGTAGTGCAGTGTGAGAAGTTCGCGCACAACGATGTCAATGTGTCCTTGCTCAATGTGTGATTGCCAAGTTTCAACCAATTGCTTGCCTCGAATGGCCACCAGCGCATCTAAACGATTTGCAAACAAGCTGGGGTCTTTGACAAAAAATTCATAATCTTCTAACAAGAGTTTGACACGCTCCTCGTCAGACAATTCAAGTCGATAACACTGACCTGATCGCACAGCCACAATCAAGGACTCGGGCACCGCAAGGTTGCCCACTTTGCGGCTTTCAGATTCCACGTAGACAGGCTTGGACGGATCCATTTTGCGAAGAGCATCCCAAATCAAGGTGTCAAATTTCTTTTGACTCGGCTGCTGTTCGCCTGGCATAAATCCCAAGACAGAACTCCTGTGCTTGGCCAATCCTTCCAAATCTAATACTTGTGCACCTTGTGCTTGTAAACAGTGCAAAAGCCTTGTTTTGCCAGAGCCCGTCGGCCCGCAAATGACGCGCCATTGAAGGCGCTCAGCCAATGGGGGAATGGCTTTCACCAGTTCACTGCGAAAGGCTTTGTAGCCCCCTTCAATGATGGCCACCTTGAACCCAATTTGTCCCAAAATAAGTGCCAAAGAACCACTTCTTTTACCGCCGCGCCAGCAATAGACCAGAGGTTGCCAATCTTTAGGCAAATCAATGACGTGCTGCTCAATGTGTCTGGCAATATTGGCAGCCACCAAGCCCGCGCCTTTTTTCTTAGCTTCAAAAGGGCCTGTTTGTTTGTAAAGGGTGCCAATGACAATGCGTTGCTCATTGTTCAATGAAGGCCAATTGACGGCATCTGGCAAATGATCAAGGGCGAACTCGTCTTCACTTCTTGCATCAATGATGGCGCTATAGCCACCCGCTTGTCCCAAGGGCAAACACATTCTGGCCATGGCGTCTTTGGCATTGACAGGATTCACGCTCACAAAACGCCTTTCGCGCTGACCTTCAGTCCATGTGACTGGGCTGATTCAACTCGGCCAATGAGGCTTGCGTGGTCAAAGCCATGTTGCTTGAAGATGGCCATGACCTCATTGACCGAGTCTTCAGAGCAAGAGACCAACAAGCCGCCGCTGGTTTGGGGGTCTGTGATCAGGCTCTGTTGCACAGCAGAAAACTGCGTTGGCAATGCAACCTCTGCGCCGTAGCCTTGCCAGTTGCGTGCGGATGCACCGGTGATGCAGCCCTGATCTGCCAGCGCTTGAACACCCGTGAGCAAGGGAACTTTGTCCCACTCAAGATGGATAGTGCATTTGGCACCGCGCGCCATTTCAAGCAAATGACCCGCCAAGCCAAAACCTGTGATGTCGGTCAGGGCATGAACACCCTTGAGCTTGGCCAAGTCGGGGCCAGCTGTGTTGAGCTGGGTGGTGTTGGCGATCATGGCTTGGTAGCCAAGATATGGCAGCATTTCTTTTTTCAATGCAGCAGACAAAATGCCCACGCCAATGGGTTTGCCCAAAATTAAAACATCGCCAACTTGAGCGTCTGCGTTGCGCTTGATGTGATCGGGGTGAACCAGTCCCAATGCAACCAAACCATAGATGGGCTCAACCGAGTCGATGGTGTGACCGCCAGCAATGGGAATGCCTGCTTCCCTGCAAATGCTTTGCCCGCCATCCAAAATTTGGCCAATCACGCTCAAGGGGAGCACATTGACGGGCATGCCGACCAAGGCCAAGGCCATGATGGGTTGAGCCCCCATGGCATAAACATCCGAGATGGCGTTGGTGGCCGCTATGCGACCAAACTCATAGGGGTCATCAACGATGGGCATGAAGAAGTCTGTGGTGGCCACCAAGGCTTGGGTGTCGTTCAACTTGTAAACCGCCGCATCGTCTGAAGTTTCAATGCCAACCAACAATTCAGAGGGCAGGGGCATGGCTGTGGTTGAACGCAGAATTTCACTCAAAATGCCTGGGGCAATTTTGCAGCCGCAACCCCCTCCGTGTGAGAGGCTGGTCAATCTAGGGCTGTTTGGAAAAGGTGTGGTCATGAAATAGCAAGTGTGCCTAGGTTGGAAAAGGGAAGGCTGTGGCGATTTTGAAAGTGCCTTGATTATGGCAAACCCGACTTGGAGACTTTCATTTTTGGATGAACAATGAAAGTATTGCCTTGTGCCTTGAGTTTCGAGCCATTGATGGGCACCACTTTTCTAGCTTCTGAAGGTTTCCAATGACACATCGCCGTTTTGCCATATTGAAGATCACCGCCCTGGGTTTAAGCCTGTCGTTGGCAGGCCTTGCCTTGGCTCAAGAGAAGTTTCCAGCACGCCCAGTGACTTTGGTGGTGCCGCAGGCAGCCGGTGGTGCCAATGACGCCATTGCACGTGTCATCGCTCAAAAGCTCACAGAACAATGGGGCCAGACGGTGCTGGTTGAAAACCGCCCGGGCGCAGGTGGCAATGTTGGAACGGCTTATGCAGCCAAAGCCAAGAACGATGGTTACACCCTTTTGGTCAACGCAGACAGCGCGCAGGTGATCAATCCTGCTTTGTATGCCAAAACAGGTTTTGATCCTGTCAAAGACTTTGATCCCATAGCCCCCTTGGCAAAGGCGGGCTATGTGCTGGTTGCCAATCCGAGCGTGCCTGCCAACAATGTGGCGGAGCTGATTGCACTTGCAAAGTCCAAACCTGGCGCATTGTCAATTGCCTCAGCGGGCAACGGCACCTTGAATCATTTGATCGGAGAAATGCTTCAAAAAGCCACCGACATACAACTCCAGCACATTCCGTACAAAGCGGCCGCCGCGGCCGCCACGGATGTAGTGGGTGGTCAAGTTCCTTTGTCTGTCCAAAGCATGCCTTCGTCGATTGCTTTTATCCGTGCGGGCAAACTCAAGGTCTTGGGCGTTGTCAATGAAAAACGCCTTGCTGCCTTGCCTGATGCTCCCACCATTGGCGAGACAGTGCCTGGTTTTGGCGCAACCCCTTGGTATGGCATGTTTGCGCCAGCCGGAACACCCAAAAACATATTGCTTCAAATTCAAAATGATGTGGCCAAGGCCTTGGATGCCAAAGATGCTCAGGATCGCTTAGCTACCTTAGGCTGCGAGCCCTTTAAGGGTACTGGCGATCAACTTGCACAAATTGTGAAGTCTGACTTGGTGCGGTGGGCCAAAATTGTGAAAGATTCTGGCGCCAAAATTGATTGAGTTTGCAGCTTGGTCTAGATCATGGGGCTTGGTGCCTCATCGCCATCAGACCCCGCCGTGAGGGTGGGTCGGATCAATCCATAGCACCTGTTCTGGTTTTTCGATGGGTTCAATGTCCAGGTTGACCGATACAGCCTGGCCATCGCTTCGGCACAGCACGCACTCCAACACCTCTGTAGCGCTGGCATTGATTTCTTGGTGCGGCACAAAGGGAGGCACGTAAATGAAGTCACCTGGGCCAGCTTCTGCGGTGAACTCTAAATGATCACCCCAACGCATGCGCGCGCGCCCCTTGATGACATAAATCACACTTTCTAGGGGCCCATGATGGTGTGCCCCGGTTTTGGCATTGGCATGGATGGTAACGGTGCCTGCCCAGAGTTTTTCAGCCCCCACTCTTGCGAAGTTGATGGCAGCTTTTCTGTCCATGCCGGGGGTGGAGGGCACATTGCCGTCTAGCTGGTTGCCAGGAACAACTCGCACACCGTCGTGTTTCCAATCGGTAGGATTTGTGTTGCCTGAATGATCATGGGTGTGATTTGACATATAAACTAACTGTTCATTAACATATTGTTGATCAACTATAGGTTGCTTGACAATAAGTTAAATGAAAAATAACAAACAAACGTTGATTTTGCGTCACATTGTGAGTGTTTGTACAGTGATTTTGCTACGCACTCTGAAATTGAGGTAGTCTGACATTTTTGAACTCCCTGAATTGATGATGTCCAGACAAGCCGCCATCCAAAAAGCCATCGCTGAATTTGACAATGGTTCATTTCAGCAAGTGCTTCGCCAAAGAATTGCCAAGCCGACAGAAAGTCAAAATCCCGCGAGATCGGCGGAACTCTTGGCTTATTTGACAGAAGACTTGCAGCCCGCATTCAAGGCGATGGGTTTCTCGTGCCGTTTGATCGAGCATCCAAAAGCGAAGGCGCCTTTTTTATACGCTGAGCGACTTGAATCGCCAGACTTGCCTACCGTGCTGGGCTACGGCCATGGCGATGTCATTCGGGGGCTTGAATCTGAATGGCGTGAGGGCTTATCACCTTGGGCTTTGACCGAATTGGAAGGCCGTTGGTACGGTCGCGGTATCGCTGACAACAAGGGCCAACATTCGGTCAATATTCAGGCCATGGCTTGTGTGCTTGCTGAGCGGGGTTGCTTAGGTTTCAATGCCAAGTTCATCATTGAAATGGGAGAAGAAACTGGCTCTCCAGGTCTCAAAGATGTTTGCGCCGAATATGCAGATTTGTTGAAAGCAGATTTGTTGGTGGCGTCAGATGGGCCGCGCCTTAGAGCAGACCGTCCCACGATATTTTTGGGCTCTAGAGGTTGCATCAACTTTGATCTCAGCATCGAGTCTCGATCAGGCGCCCACCATTCTGGCAATTGGGGCGGGCTTATTTCTAACCCAGGTATTCAATTGGCCCACGCCATTGCCAGTTTGGTTACAGATCACGGGGAAATCAAAGTACCCGAATGGAAACCCAAGTCTTTGCCAGACGCTGTGAGGCGTGTGTTGGCAGACTGTGAAGTAGACGGGGGTGCCAATGGTCCTCACATCGAACCCGAATGGGGTCAGCCTGGGCTCAGTCCTGCTGAGCGTGTTTTTGGTTGGTGTTCCTTTGAAGTACTTGCTTTCAAAACGGGCAATCCAGACAACCCAGTCAATGCCATTCCGCCCAGAGCCAAGGCCACTTGCCAACTCCGATTTGTGGTGGGCATTGACAGCTCAGACATCTTGAGTGCACTCAGGCGGCATTTGGACAGCCATGGTTTTGGCTATGTCCAAATTACGGCGGCACGCGATGAAATTTTCAAAGCAACCCGCATCGATCCAGACGACGCATGGGTCACTTGGGCGGCCAATTCTCTGCAGCAAACAACGCAAAAAACACCCGCTATTTTGCCCAATTTAGGGGGCTCACTGCCCAATGACATTTTTACCGATGTGCTGGGTTTGAAGACCATCTGGGTGCCACACTCTTACCCAGGTTGTTCTCAGCATGCGCCCAATGAACACCTGCCCCCCGAGTTGCTCAAAGAGGCGTTGCAGGTCATGACAGGGCTTTACTGGGATTTGGGTGCGGGCAATACGCCACACACCCATTAAACTGGTGAGCTTGGCACGCACAACAATTTCAAAGGACACACCATGAATGCTCGTTACGATTGTTTTTGTAAATTGACTGACTTGCTTGGCGCTCAGGAATCTTTGACCGAAGCCCGACGCCACTTGCACCAATTTCCTGAACTCTCTTTTCAGGAAAAATCAACCGCACAGTGGGTCGCCGACAAGTTGCAAGCCTGGGGCTATCAAGTGACCCGCAATGTGGGCGGTCATGGGCTCGTGGCCACCTTGAAAAATGGCGAAGGCAAGGGCATTGCTTTGCGCGCTGACATGGATGCCTTGCCCATCCAAGAAGAGACTCAAAAACCATATGCCAGTCAGCATGCCGGCACCATGCATGCCTGCGGTCATGATGGCCACACCACCATGCTGTTGGGTGCGGCGCAGCAACTGGCCAAAACCAAAAATTTCAAGGGCACGGTTCACTTGGTTTTTCAACCGGCGGAAGAGGCTGGCAAGAACAGTGGCGCACAGCAAATGATTGCTGACGGCTTGTTTGAGCGCTTTCCTTGTGATGCTATTTTTGGCATTCACAACCATCCTGGGGTTGACGTTGGCACTTTCATGTTTGGTGCGGGTGCCTTCATGTCTGCCTCCGACACGTGCTACATCAAAGTCCAGGGCAAGGGCGGTCATGCCGCAAGACCGCACCAGACAGTCGACTCAGTGGTCATCATGGGCAGCTTGATCATGGCTTTGCAAACGGTGGTGTCGCGCAACATCGATCCCCTGCAAACATCGGTGGTCACCATCGGCACCGCCCATGCCGGCAGTGTGTCCAATGTCATTGCCGACTCTGCCAGCATGTCGCTCAGCATTCGATCTTTCAGCCCGCAAGTCCGTGAGCTTTTGGAGCAACGAATTAAAAGTTTGGTGCGCGCTCAAGTTGAGTCCTACGGGGGCGAGGTGGAAATCATTTATGAACGCGGCTACCCCGTGGTTATCAATTCGCAAGCTGAAACTGAATTTGCCCGTCAGGTTGCTGTGGAGTTGGTGGGGGAAGACAAAGTGGTGTTCCCATTTGGCCCCGTCACAGGCAGCGAAGACTTTGCCTATTATCTGCAGCACAAACCAGGTTGTTTCTTGCGACTGGGCAATGGCATCGACAGTGTTCTGTTGCACAACCCCAAATACGACTTCAACGACCAAAACTTGTCCTATGGCGCAGCTTACTGGACGCGCCTTGTCGAGCGCTTTCTTGAAGCAGCTTGAACCAAACTCAATTTCATTTTTGTATTTTTAAACCGGA
>CAIODE010000554.1 GCA_903856875.1 uncultured Burkholderiales bacterium | reverse complement strand
TGTTCAGGCAAGGTTTACTACGACTTGGTGAAAAAGCGTGAAGAACTGGGTGCAGACGACGTTGCTATTTTGCGAGCTGAGCAGTTGTATCCGTTCCCGCACAAAGCTTTTTCAACTGAAATGAAAAAGTACCCTAACGCCACTGAGTTGGTTTGGACACAAGACGAGCCACAAAACCAAGGCGCTTGGTTCTTTGTGCAGCATTACATCCACGAGAACATGACCGAAGGTCAGCGTTTGGGATATTCCGGCAGAGCTGCTTCTGCTTCGCCTGCTGTGGGTTATTCACACCTTCACCAAGAGCAACAAAAAGCTTTGGTGGATGGCGCATTCGGCAAGATCAAAGGTTTTGTGCTGTCCAAATAAAAGACTTCATCAAAAAAATTGAACCAATTAAGAAAGAATCGAAATGGCTATCGTAGAAGTTAAAGTTCCTCAGCTGTCTGAGTCGGTGGCTGAAGCCACCATGTTGCAGTGGAAAAAGAAAGTTGGCGACAGTGTTGCAGCTGACGAAATCTTGATCGAAATTGAAACTGACAAAGTGGTGTTGGAAGTGCCGGCACCCTCTGCAGGTGTGTTATCCGAGATCTTGGTGGCTGATGGCGGCACAGTGGCTGCCGAGCAACTCATTGCGCGCATTGACACCGATGGCAAAGTGGCTGCATCAACAGCCGCAGCGGCACCAGCTTCAGCTGCTAGCGCACCTGCTGCAGCTCCCGCTGCAAAAAGCAACAGCATGGCAGGTGTGGCCATGCCAGCTGCTGCCAAGCTCATGGCTGACAACAGCTTGTCTGCTGGTTCTGTCGCGGGTTCTGGCAAAGACGGCCGTGTCACCAAAGGCGATGTGTTGTCTGCAGTGGCGGGTGGTGCCAAGCCTGTTGCTCAAGTTTCTATTCCAACTGGTGCGCCTACATCCTCATTGCCGCAAGTGGCTGCACCTGCAGTGAACTTGGGCGATCGCCCAGAGCAACGCGTGCCCATGACGCGACTGCGTGCGCGTGTGGCCGAGCGTTTGTTGCAATCGCAAGCGACCAACGCCATTTTGACCACGTTCAACGAAGTCAACATGGCGCCGGTCATGGACATGCGCAAGCGTTTCCAAGACAAGTTCGAAAAAGAACATGGCATCAAGTTGGGCTTTATGAGCTTCTTCGTCAAAGCGGCTGTGCACGCATTGAAAAAATACCCTGTGTTGAATGCCTCCGTCGATGGCAACGACATCGTGTACCACGGCTACTTTGACATTGGCATTGCGGTGGGTTCACCCCGCGGTTTGGTGGTGCCTATTTTGCGCAACGCTGAGCAAATGAGCTTTGCGGACATCGAAAAGAAAATTGCTGAATTTGGCGCCAAAGCCAAGGACGGTAAGTTGGGCATTGAAGACATGACTGGTGGTACCTTCACCATTTCCAATGGCGGCACGTTTGGTTCTATGCTTTCAACCCCCATCATCAACCCACCTCAGTCTGCCATTTTGGGCGTTCACGCTACCAAAGATCGCGCCATGGTTGAGAACGGTCAAGTGGTGGTGCGCCCCATGAACTATTTCGCCATGTCTTATGACCACCGCATCATTGACGGCCGTGAAGCTGTTTTGGGCTTGGTGGCCATGAAAGAAGCGCTGGAAGATCCATCGCGCTTGTTGTTTGACATCTAAAGACAGTAGGAATTGGCATGAGCAAACAGTTTGATGTGGTCGTCATTGGTGGCGGCCCTGGTGGTTACATTGCGGCCATTCGTGCAGCGCAATTGGGATTCCAAGTCGCGTGTGTCGACGAGTGGAAAAATGCAAGTGGCGGCCCAGCCCTTGGCGGTACTTGTACCAACGTTGGTTGCATTCCATCCAAAGCCTTGTTGCAGTCTTCTGAACACTTCGATCAAGCCAACCATCACTTTGCCGATCACGGCATTGAGTTGAAGGGTGTGAGCATGGATGTGGCCAAGATGATTGCCCGCAAGGACAATGTTGTGAAGCAAAACAACGATGGCATTTTGTACTTGTTCAAAAAGAACAAAGTGTCTTTCTTCCATGGGCGCGCTGCATTCAGCAAAGCTGTTGAAGGCGGCTATGAAGTTTCTGTCAGCGGTACTGCCAACGAAACACTGGTGG
>CAIODE010000553.1 GCA_903856875.1 uncultured Burkholderiales bacterium | reverse complement strand
GGTTAGTTGATTTCTTTTTTCTTCCGACGTTTTTCAGAGTTTTTAAGGAACATCCGCGTCTACGTTTGTTCTTTGCAACTTTTATGGCTGCGGGGGTGGGTAATGCCATCTATCACTTTATGTGTGAGATTGACTTAGTTCAGTCAATGGGATTATTAGGCGCGCTTGAGTCCTATATCAGCTACTTCTTTTATTGCGCCATATTGGCAACTGGAATCGGTATCTCTCAAGTTCGTGTCAACATGGGATACAAACCATCACCATCTCTATATGGCCGCATTCAGTCCTTCTTGGTCGTATGGGGTTTTGTGACGCTTTTGCATGTTTTTAGCGATGAGTCCCGCAATCACACCTTGTTAGAGCGTGTGAAATATTTGCTGAGCATGTTTGCCATCTCAATGTGATCGCAAGAGAACTAACAGGCTTGTCTTTTAAAAGGACACCCGCCGTACTTACTTGCAGGTACAAACCGCCTGGTTGTCAATGTAAGTTGTTGGCAATCCTTATACAAAGAATCTTTGATTTACCAATGAAAAAGGCCGCTAAGTGTTGATCCTTAGCGGCCTTTAAACTTGCATCTGGTGGAGCTGGCGGGAATTGAACCCGCGTCCACAAGCCATTTTCGTACAGTTCTACATGTGTAGTCGTCTGATTTAAGTCTCGTCAAATACATCGCGCAGCGACACGCTATGAACCCAACCAGCATCCTATTTTCTCGCGTCACATCAAGGTGCCCGATGTGACGCCAGCCCATATGTTTTACCTTGCAGCCTGGAAGTTTTAGGTTTTAACGCCTAAAGCCCCCTTGCCCAGCCTATCGGCCAACTGTTGCAAGGCTCACCGGATTAAGCGGCGAGTGCGAAACGTTCGTCGTTTGCAGTTAGTTTTTTTTCTGCTGTTTTACGAGGATCAGAACCTCGACATGCCCTGCCACGCGTCCGAACCCATGTCGAAACCAGTGCAGCCCCAAGCTTCGTATTTTAGGCCGGTTCTGCAAATCGCAAGCGGCAAATCGCAAGCAATGGTTGCTTATTTGCAAATACGCTGAAAAATGGACCTTAACTCAGGCCTTCAATGCGGCCAAAACGCACCATGGTGCTTCCCACCGTAAAGCGCTTGCTGCGTGAGGGCATGACCAAGACTGCGTTGTCGTAAGGTGCACGAAGTGTGTGGCCTGCATCTTCTGCCAAGGCCTTGTCAGTTTTCTCAATCACCTCTAGGCCGTTGTAGATGTCAAGCCATTGAAAGTCGAGTGACCGAGCCGCATAACCCTCTGTCACTTGCACCACTTTTTGCTCAACGGGTGGCAAGCTGCAGCGCGAATCAGCCCATTCGACCGACGTGACGCCAGTGACTTTCAAGAACTTCAAAGTGGTTTCGCGGGCAATTTGCTCGCACGCTTTTTCCCAATGCTGACCGGCTTCTAGCAAGATGGCGGTGTTGTGTTTGCTTGGATCACCAAATGCTGCACGCTCAATCATGCGCAGGCCGTTGGGATGGCCCGTGTCCATCATGAGCCATTCAGGCAGGCCAATTTTGGCGGACAAATTAAGCGATTTTTGGCCGCCCTTGGGTCGAACACCACACACCATAAGAGGCGCACTGGGGGCGCTCATGGAATGCAAGTCGAGCAAGTAGTCTGCGGTGTCAATGTAGGCTACCAACTCGCGCGCGCGTCGCAGTTCAACGCTGTCGCGCGGGCCGTTCAAGACTTCATCAGACCAAACGCGGTTGAAGTCTTCTTCCACATAGCGGTTGCCATCGGGGTTGGCAGGATCCCACATGAGATAAGCGGCCACGTTGGCAAAGATGAAGGACACCACACCACAAGTGGGTTTGAAGTTTTGCTTGAACAAATAGTCAAGCGTGATGGCGCCGCTCAGTTCATTGCCATGCGTTAAGGCTTGCACGATGACATGAGGTCCGGGTTTGCCTGAGTCCATTCGGGTGACGTAATCAATGCCCACATTGCTTGCCCGATAAGCACTGATATCTGGTGCAGTTAACTCAACTTGAAAAGGGGACGCGCTTGTTTGTTCAGGGGTAGTCATGTCTTGTGCTTGGAAAAATGGGGCTGGAATGGGGAGGAGTCCATGACCAAATGCATGGCTTCCTTTGCTTTGAAGAGGGACTAGGCCTAGGTTTTTTCGCTGTGAATGTCAGTCATCAGTGGCCGCCTGCAGGCTTGGCATCTTTTTTCGGATCTGCCTTTCCATCACCTTTGCCGTCACCCTTTGCTGTTGCTGCACCTTCTTGGACGCGAACAACTTTGCACTTTTTTTGCGCAGGCTCTTTGGCGGTGGCAGGCAGGTCTTCGCAAATTTTTTCGACTTTGTAGGCCCAAGCAGTGTGGGTCATGACCAAGCTGCCGAATAAAGCAGTTAGAACAGCAAAACGAAGAGAGATGAAAATACGTTGAATCATGGGTGAAAATGAGATGATGTGTCACAGAACAAAGCCATTGTCGTTGTCTGGCATGGTTGAATTATCTGAAAGAAGAGTCAAATGTCAAATTTGATCCGCTGGCCCTTGGCTGCTTTGGCGGTTTGGGGCGGGGCTTGGTATCTCTACATCTTCCTGGTTGACCAAGGAATGCACGCCTCTGTGGCCATGTTGTTTGCCACTTGTGCAGGGGTCATGGCTGCAGCCACGGCTTGGTACAAAGGCATTTCACAAGCCCGTACCGCTGCTTTGGCCATGGGTTTCCCCATTTCTTTTTGGCTCATGGGCTTGGCCACTGTGCCTGCTTGGGCATGGTTGCTGCCCTTGGTCTTGGTCATTTGGATTTACCCCATGCACACATGGCGCGATGCCCCCGTGTTTCCAACCCCATTGAATGCCCTGAAAGACGTACCTCGTTGGGCCATATTGCCTGCCCAGGCGAAAATTTTGGACGCTGGTTGTGGTGCAGGGGACGGTTTGAAGGCTTTGCGATTGGCTTATGTGAATGCGCAGTGGATTGGCATTGAGTTCAGTCGACCCTTAAGTTGGTTGGCCAAATTTCGTTGCCCATGGGCCGAAGTGCGGTGTGGTGATATTTGGAAAGACCATTGGGGCGCCTACGACATGGTGTATTTGTTTCAAAGACCCGAAACCATGCCCCGTGCAGTTGAAAAAGCCAAAGCAGAAATGAAACCGGGTGCTTGGCTGGTCAGTCTAGAGTTCGAGGCGGCAGAGTTGAAGGCCACCGCCACAACGCAAGCCAGCCCCAATCGGCCCGTGTGGCTTTATCAAGCACCGTTTACGGGTCAATCCCGACAGAAACGCTAGAACATCTCGCTATCATCTCTGAATTCATTTCATTCGGAGATTTTCCATGCTCAAACCCGGCCTCATGATGGACCGTCCTTTGCTCTTGTCGGGCATTTTGGAACACGCGGCTACGCAGTTTGGTGGGCAAGAAGTTGTCTCTCGCGAAACACACGGCCCTTTGTTTCGCTATACCTACGCCGAATGTGCAAAGCGCTCACGCCAATTGACCAACGCGCTTCAGGGTCTAGATTTAAAACAAGGCAGTGTGGTGGGTTCGATTGCTTGGAACAATCACCGCCACTTGGAGGCTTATTACGCCGTGTCTGGCAGTGGCATGGTGATGCACACCTGCAATCCACGTTTGCACCCCCAGCAACTGATCTACATCATCAACCACGCTGAAGACGAAGTGGTTTTGTTTGACATTAGCTTCGCACCTTTGGTCAAAGGCATTGCCGCGCATTGCCCCAAAGTGCGCGCGTGGATTTGCATGACCGAGCGTGCACACATGCCCGAGATTGAAGGCGTGGCCAATGTCGAGTGTTACGACGAACTGATTGCAGCTGCCAGTGATGTGTTTGCATGGCCCGATTTTGACGAGCGTTCTGCGGCGGCCATTTGCTATACCTCAGGCACCACAGGCAACCCCAAAGGCGCCATTTATTCGCACCGCGCCATTGTGATCAATGCCTTGTCGGGTTGCTTGCCAAGCGTGTTGAATTTGTCGCCAGATCAAGCCATCTTGCCTGTGGTGCCCATGTTCCACATCAACGCATGGTGCATTCCCTATGCGGCGCCAATTGGCGGTGCCAAGTTGGTTTTGCCTGGCCCCAAGCTAGATGGCGCCAGTTTGTACGAACTCATGGAAGCCGAAAAAGTCACCATCAGCGCAGGCGTACCCACCATTTGGATGGCGCTTATTCAGCACGTTGAACAAAACAAATTGCGTTTCACCACCATGAAGTGCACAGCGGTGGGTGGCTCTGCCATGCCGACTGCGTTGATTGCCAAATTCAACGACGATTTCGGCGTCGAAGTTCGCCACGGTTGGGGCATGACCGAAACCACAGCGGTGGCTACCATGAGCAGCATGACGCCCGATGAGCGCGCCATGCCCACCGCCGATCGTCACGCCTTGGTGGGCAAGCAAGGCCGCTCGGTCTTTGGTGTAGACATCAAAGTGGTGGACGAAGAAGGCCACACATTGCCCCGCGATGGCACCTCACAAGGCGAACTCATGGTGCGTGGTCAGTGGATTATTTCGGGCTATTACAAAGGCGACAAGTCACCTTTGGTGAATGGCTGGTTTCCCACGGGCGACATTGCCACCATCGATGCGCAAGGCGTGATGCAAATTCTCGATCGCACCAAAGACGTGATTAAAACGGGTGGTGAGTGGATCAGCTCAATTGATCTGGAAAACGCTGCCATTGCGCACCCAGCAGTGGCCATGGCGGCTGTCATTGGCGTGAAGCATCCCAAGTGGGATGAGCGTCCCTTGATGTTTGTGGTGCGCAAGCCAGGTCAGACGGTTGAGAAAGAAGAAATTCTGTCTTTCTTAGAAGGCCGTGTTGCTAAGTGGTGGGTGCCAGACGATGTGATCTTCTTGGAATCCTTGCCCGTGGGTGGCACAGGCAAGGTTCAAAAAGGTGACTTGCGTAAAACCTATGGTGGCGTGTTCAGTTAAACACCTGAGTGCCTCAATGGCTTGACTTTTGCCAAGCCCCTACAAATTGCCGTTGCGCTGCAGTCTCTGGTGTGTGGGGCTCTTCAAAGCGTTTGTCCATGGCCTGCCACTTTTGCAGCAGCAGCGCCAAGGCTTGCTTGTCATCAAGTCCTTGCTCTGTGAGCCATGTGGCAGCCACAGTGCCTGTTCTGCCAATGCCCGCTTTGCAATGCACATACACCTTGCCGCCTTGGCTGAGTGCAGATTGAATGCTTTGCAAAATGCTTTGCATTTGCAGTGGGCTGGGCACACCAAAATCTGTAATGGGGTGGTTGATGCGAACAGCACCGCCTAATGGTTGGTAGGTCTTGAATTGATCGGCAGTTGATGTGAGGTCAATGAAGTGTGTGATGCCAGCCAGTGCGAAAAGTTGCAATTTTTCAGGCAATCGTTCTTCACCCTCTTTGGCGGGGTGTTCACCCGCCAAGATGTGGCCGGCCCACAGCCAATAGGTATTTCCGTGAGGCCGAGGCAGTGCATCTCCACGAGGGTCTAAAAAAGAAAGCCCGCCAGCAGGGCCAGCGGGCTTTGAGTTCGAAGTCATCAGTGCGCCAGAATTTTCGACAAGAAATCTTGTGTTCTTTCGTTCTTCGGATTGGCAAAGAACTCTGTGGCTGTGTTTTGTTCCACGATTTGACCTTCGTCCATGAAGATTACGCGGTCGGCCACAGAGCGGGCAAAGCCCATTTCGTGTGTGACGCAAATCATGGTGATACCTTGGTTGGCCAACTCCACCATGACGTCCAACACTTCGTTGATCATCTCGGGGTCTAGCGCAGAAGTGGGCTCATCAAACAACATGATTTTGGGGGTAAGGCACAAAGAGCGCGCAATGGCCACGCGTTGCTGCTGACCGCCAGACAGTTGCAGCGGATACTTCAGCGCTTGCTCAGAAATACGAACACGCTTGAGTTGTTGCATGGCGCGTTCTTCGGCTTCAGCCTTGGGCATGTTGCCCACCCACATAGGGGCCAGTGTGAGGTTTTCCAACACGGTCAGGTGGGGGAATAAATTGAACTGCTGAAACACCATGCCCACTTGGCGCCTCACAGATTCAATCGATTTGACATCGTCTGTGAGTTCGGTGCCGTCCACTTTGAGAACGCCAGATTGGTGCTCTTCAAGGCGGTTGATGCAGCGAATTAAAGTGCTCTTGCCAGAACCTGAAGGGCCGCACACCACAATGCGTTCGCCTTTGGCCACAGACAAATCAATGTCGCGCAACACATGGAACTCGCCGAACCATTTGTTGACTTTAGAAAATTCGATGATGGGACTTGAGGTGCTCACTTCACTGTCTCCGTGTTCCAGTATTCAGATGGGATTCCAGCCATTGGCTGTAGCGTGACATGGCAAAACATGCAATGAAATAAATGCCGGCGACAAAGAGTTGACCTTCAATGAAGAACTTGCGCCAATCGGCATCGCCCAGCGCCAATTGCACAGCGCCCGTCAGGTCGTACAAGCTCACAATGGTGACCAAAGAGGTATCTTTGAAAGCGCCAATGAAGGTGTTCACAATGGCTGGTACCACCAAGCGCAAAGCTTGTGGCAACACAATCATGCGTTGAATTTGCCAGTAAGTCATGCCCAGAGAATGGGCTGCTTCCACTTGGCCTTTGGGCAGTGCCTGCAAACCACCGCGAATCACCTCGGCAAGGTAAGCCGCAGTAAACAGCGTCATGCCAACGAGTACCCGAACCAGCACATCGATCTTTGTGCCTTGTGGCATGAACAAAGGCAATATGAAAGATGCCATGAACAGCACAGAAATAAGCGGTACGCCACGCACAAACTCAACAAAGATGACGCACAAGGTTCGAATGGCCGGCAGGTTTGACTGTCTGCCAAGCGCCAACAAAATGGCCAAAGGAAATGCAAGCACCAAGCTCACACTGGCCAACAGCAAGGTGAGTGGCAGGCCACCCCAGCGCGCTGTTTCAACAGGCGTCAGGCCAGCAAACCCGCCCAACATGAGCGCGAAGAAAAAAGCATAAACGGCCACCCAAGCGCCCACAAGTGCCGGCCGCCAAAAAGTTTTTAAACATGAGACCACCAATAAAACGACCACCGCTGCGCTGGCAACCAAGGGCCGCCATTGTTCTTCAAAAGGGTAGCGCCCAAACAAAATCAGTCGGCCTTTTTCGGCGACTACACCCCAGCAGGCACCTAAGCCGTGAGCAGCACGGCATGCTGCATTGTCTGCATTGGGAATGGCATACCAGATGGTCCAATTGAAGATGGGCGGAATGGCCCAAACCAACATGGCCACAAAAAGAACGGTCAACAAACTGTTGACAGGCCCGTCAAAAAAGCCACGCTGAATCCAAGCCATCAGTCCTGTTTCATTGACAGGCGGTTGACGCGCTGCAATGGGCTCGAAATGTTGTTGGTAACCGGTGTTTGCCATCATCGGTCCTTGATGCGCACGCGACGGTTATAAATGTTCATGAGGGCCGAGGTGAGCAAACTCAAACTCAAATAAATCATCATGACCAAAGCAATGCATTCGATGGCACGACCTGTTTGGTTCAAGGCCGTAGAACTGATAGATACTAAATCTGGATAACCAACGGCCACCGCCAAGGACGAGTTTTTGATCAAATTGAGGTACTGACTGGTCAATGGTGGAATGATGACGCGCATGGCTTGAGGCAGTTGAATGAGGTGCAGCTCTTGGGTCCGCTTCAAGCCTAAAGCCAAGGCCGCTTCATGCTGGCCAAACGATACCGATTGAATGCCAGCACGAACCACTTCTGCAATATAACCTGAGGTGTAGACCGTGAGTCCAACCAGCAAGGTGAGGTATTCGGGTGTGACAGAGCCACCGCCCACCACATTGATTTCTGTAATTTCAGGTATGTCAAGTTCACTTGGGAATCCACCTGCTAACCAGCCGATGACGCCGCACACAACGAACAAACCCAACCCAGGTAAAAAGCTGGGCTTGGTCAGACCGGTGGCTTCAAAATTTTGTGTCACGTGACGAGACCAAAATTTCCAAGCACCGATACCCACACACAAACCAATGAGCGTGCCCCAGTGTCCAGGTTCCCAAACGGGCAGAGGGTATTGCAAACCATTTTTGCTAAAGAACACACCCTCGAGTGGTCTTAAGGGAGATTCAATGGGCGGCAACAACTCAGTCATGGCAAAGTACCACATGAACAGTTGCAGCAGTAAAGGGATGTTGCGCGTAATTTCAACATAGCTTGCGCACAAGGTTTTGACCAAGGTGTTTTGAGTGAGGCGGCCAATGCCAATCAGGGTGCCCAAGAAGGTGGCTAAGACCAAACCGACCAAGGCAACGCGCAGTGTGTTGCTCAGGCCCACCAAGTAAGCCACCAAATAATTTTGTGACGAGTCAAATTCAATCAGACTCTCGCCAATGCCAAATCCGGCCGGCTGCAAGAAAAAATCAAAACCACTTTGAATGCCCCGCGCTCGCATATTGGCGAACGTGTTGGACATCAAGTAGCCCACGGCAATGGCCAATCCCACAATCGCTAGGATTTGATAAACCAGTCCGCGAAAGGCTTGGCTGCGCCAAGACCACTGTCGTTTGGGAGGAGGAGGGGTGCTCATAAGAATAAACCGGCCCGCACGAGGCGGGCCGGAAGTCTTTGTGAAAAGCCGAAATTAACGTACGGGGGGTGCGTACATCAAGCCGCCTTTGTTCCACTGGTTGTTCAAACCACGTGGCAATTTCAAAGTGGACTTAGGACCCACATTGCGCTCAAACATTTCGCCGTAGTTGCCTACAGCTTTAATGGCGCGGTAAGCCCACTCTTTGTCCAAGCCAAGCAATTTGCCGGTGTCTTCAGACGTACCCAAGATACGCATAACAACTGGATCGGTGCTGCTGGATTTCATTTGGTCTACGTTGGCTTGTGTGATGCCATATTCTTCAGCCTCGATCAAAACATATGCCACCCATTTCACGATGGCGAAGAACTCGTCATCACCACGGCGCACGCTTGGGCCAAGGGGTTCTTTAGAGATCAACTCTGGGAGGATCAGGTGATCATCGGGGTTGGTGGCTTCTTTGTTGCGCACAGAAGCCAAACCAGAGGCGTCTGTGGTGTAAGCCTGGCAACGGCCTGAGAAGTAGGCTTTGTTGGTGGCTTCTTGTGTGTCAAACACCACGGGCTTCATGTTCAGCTTCATGACCTTGGAATAGTCATTCAAGTTCTTTTCAGTGGTGGTGCCTGATTGCACGCACACTGTGGCGCCTTTGAGCTTGGTAGCGCTGGTAATTTTGGATTTCTTGGGAACCATGAAGCCTTGGCCGTCATAGTAAGTGGTTCCAGTGAAGTGCAAGCCCAAAGAGGCATCGCGGTTCAGGGTCCAAGTGGTGTTGCGTGACAAGATGTCAATTTCACCAGCTTGCAACACAGCAAAACGCTGAGCAGCGTTCAGGGGTGTGTATTTCACTTTCAGAGGATCGCTCAAAAGAGTTGCAGCCACTGCGCGGCAAACATCCACATCCAGACCGGCCCAAACACCTTGGCTGTCTGCAGCTGAGAAGCCAGGCAGGCTGGGGTTCACACCGCAGTTCAACGTGCCGCGTGCTTTGATGGCATCAATGGTTTTACCAGCAAAAGCAGGAGTTGCTAATGAGCCGAGCAATGCCAAAGCGGCTGTTGCCAGCAATGGGCGCTGGATCAGTTTTCGAATGGATTTCATGAATTAGCTCCGAAATTAAGAAAAGCATATTTTGCATGAAAAAAAGCTGATAAAACCGCGGGTAATCGCTGACTTTGCAGTTTGTAAATCGTCAATAGCCCCAAGAATGGTCAGGTTTTAAGGGCGCGCCCCAAGTAAGTGCAGAGTCCAGCGCTAGGTGGCTAGATCTTTCAGTGCCGCTTCTATGTGTGCTTCAAACAGATCGGGGCGACCTATTTCTTTGGCATTGAGCAAAGCCAATTTGACCAAAAAGAGTTCTGACTTCTCGGGGCCTGCTTGATCAATGGCCGTAGCCAGTCTGTCGTAAACCTGTTCTAAGCCAGAAATATCTAAGTGAAGGGTTGGGTTCATCGCATTACCGCAAGTTGAAGGCTGGAAAGCAATCGTGTGGCATCCAGTTGAAGCCAGCGAGCACACACGTGCTGATCGGGACGAAATAAATAAGCGCCTCCCGGTGAGACGGCGTATCGAAGTTGAAATCTTTGTTGGGGGTCGAACAATGTTTTGTCTGCCCCCTGTACTTTGACATCAGAATCGCTAATGGCCAACAACTTCACAGGCAGGCCATTATTTTTGGCAGCTTCAAGGGCGTGCAACAGTTCGTGCGGAATACTTTGATCTAGAGAGACGTAGACCAAATCAAACCCACCACCTAAGTGGTCAAGCAAATAATCATTTGATTGAATTTGAACATTTTGAGGGGGTGCGCCAAGTGCTGGACCCCCCTTAAATTGTGCATTGTCATCAGCTGTGCTGTTTAAATCAGAGTGCTTGTATTCATGCGGCCGTGATGTCCGCCAGTGGTACAAGGGCCGAACAAATTCTTCAGTCAATGACAAAGACAAAACCGCATCTCGCAGCAATCTAAATCCTCGGCTAGGGGGTGCCATAAAACGTGTGCTCTTGCCAGCTTCAGTGATGATTTCGCGCGCTGCACCTACACGCTCTTCGCTGTGGTTTGCCATCAATTTTTCAGGAGAGATGCCATTGAGAACATAGGCCAAATGCCAGCCCAAGGATTGCGCATCTTGAAAGGCTGTGTTCGCGCCTCGAACGCCAAAGATGGGCAGCAAATGTGCTGCATCACCCGTGAACACAATGCGATCGTGGACATAGTTGGGCAATGTGAGCGTGCGTGCAGAGTAAACAGAGCTCCAATCCATTTCCCAAGGCGTGCCTTCAAAGCCAATCATTTTGAGTTGAGCGTCAATGCGCTGCTGAAGGGACTCAGGCCGCAAAGCTTCTTCTGGCGTTTCACAAGGCGGCAATTGATAGTCCACACGCCAAATGCCATGCGGTTCTTTGTGCAAGAGGATGGTGTTGCCGCGATTCCAGTCTGGATCGAAAAATGCCAATCGCTCGGTGGGGAAGGGTAGGTCAATCCGAATATCGGCAATGACGAAGATACTTTCAAACGACGCACCTTCCAATTTCAAATTCATGGCACTTCGAATTTCAGATCGGCCACCATCGGCCGCCACCAGCCATTCGGTTTCAAGTTGATAAAGACCTGCAGAGGTGTCTACATGGGCTGTCACACTTCCAGAAGATTGCTCTGCGTGGACGAGCTTGTTGCCCCACCGAAAATCAATCAAGGGATTGGCCGCGCAAGCATCATGCAAGTACTCTTCCAGGTACTGCTGCTGAATGTTGATCATCGGAAAAAATCGATCGTCAGGATCGAGCGGTGTTTCCATGCGAAACACTTTTTGACCGCGGTAAATGGAGTTGCCAGAGTGCCAAGGCAAACCAATTTCAGTGATGCGATGAGCCACGCCCACTTGCTGCAAAATTTCCATGGAGCGGCGTGTGAACACAATGGCGCGCGAGCCTTGTGAAAATTGCAAATCAGACGCCAAGACCACACTGGCAACGCCGTGCCGAGCCAATTCCAAAGCTGTGACCATGCCCGCAGGACCAGCGCCCACAATGACTACTTGTTTCTTTTCTTGAGTGCCGTTTTCAGTAGGCAGCCAAGGTTTGAAAACTTGGTAGTTGTAATAGATGGAGGGTCTAGGAAGATGGCTTGGCTTGTGCATATTGACGCTGCATGAACTGATGGCAGCGAATTCCTAATATAAGCCTGATTGAAGGCTTTAACCACCAGTTTTCACATAATCCCAGATGGCTCTGACATCTTCCGTGCTCAATTGGCTCCGCCAACCAGGCATGCCAGGTGGTTTGCCATTCATAACCGCGTTTTGAAATCGGTCAAATTCTGTCAGAGGAAATTTGCGCAGATCAAATGCCAAGCCCGAACTCACCATGTCGCGGCCATGGCAAACCGCACAAGTATCCTGATAAATTTCTCTGCCTAAAGCGGCGTCGTTGGCTTTAACGCCAAACAACGGCAACATACACAAGGTGATAACGCCGCCAACTGAAAGCGTTTTTAAAACAGCTAAACGCATATTCAAAACCAAACTTAAACTTTCTTGGTTCGCATGGCCGAACCTTTGATCGCTGGAATCCAAGGCGTGTCATTCCAGCCAATGCCGCGACGAGCCACTTGCACATCGATCAGGTACGGACGGCCTTCAACACTTGATGCCTTGGCACGCGCAAGCGCCGCTTTAAATTGCGTTGGGTTTTGCACCACTTCAGAACGCACACCAAAGCCAGTGGCAATGGCGGCCATGTTCATGTCTGGACTGCCTAAGTAGCTGCCAACATATTGACC
>CAIODE010000552.1 GCA_903856875.1 uncultured Burkholderiales bacterium | reverse complement strand
TGAAAATGTGGTGATGCGTGAGGCTTTGGTAATGTCGGCTTTGGAGAGTGCTGAGCAGGCTGTTTCATGGGGATTGGCCTGAATGGTGGCGTTGGTGGCTCAACATGCCCATCTGGCGCACCTAATTAAAGAGAGGAAATTGAAATGGCCGAATACCAAAATCTTTTCACCTCGGTGCAGCCCGTTGGGCCTTTGCACCACGGCGTTGACTTACCACGCGGCGACGACAAGCGCACGGGGGAACCTTTTCTGGTGCACCTCTTCGGTCGCATTGGCAATGCCCAAATCGGTCCTGTTTATCTGGGCACGCTCGGTGTAGCGTCCTTGATTTTCGGCATCGCTGCATTCAACATCATTGGCTTCAACATGCTGGCGTCGGTTGACTGGAATCCGATTCAATTGTTGCGTCAATTGTTTTGGCTGGCACTGGAACCTCCACCGCCTTCTTATGGTCTGAGCATTCCACCGCTGGCACAAGGCGGTTGGTGGCTTGTTGTAGGCTTCTTGCTGACCGTATCGATCATGTTATGGTGGGTTAGAACTTACCGACGTGCAAGACAACTTGGCTTGGGCACGCATGTGGCATGGGCCTTTGCAGCAGCCATTTGGCTCTACTTGGTCTGCGGTTTTTTCCGCCCCATCATGATGGGCAGCTGGTCTGAGGCGGTACCCTTTGGGATCTTTCCGCACTTAGATTGGGTCTCGGCCATCTCGCTGCGCTACGGCAACTTGTTCTACAACCCGTTCCATGCGCTGTCGATTGTGTTCTTGTACGGTTCTGTGTTGTTGTTTGCAATGCACGGCGCCACCATCTTGGCCGTCGGACGTTACGGTGGTGAGCGTGAGATTGAACAAATTGTAGACCGCGGTACGGCTTCTGAGCGGGCTGCTTTGTTCTGGCGCTGGACCATGGGCTTTAACGCCACGATGGAATCTATTCACCGCTGGGCTTGGTGGTTCGCAGTGCTCTGCCCCTTGGTTGGCGGTGTCGGTATCTTGCTCACAGGAACCGTCGTTGATAACTGGTACCTCTGGTCTGTCAAACACCATGTTGTGCCTGCCTACCCATTGGGCAGCCCAGTTGTGGTCGATCCAGCTATGTTGGGAGTGAAGCCATGAAAATGATTTTTAAAACTGCACTTTGCCTGATGGCCGCTGTGATGTTGGCGGGCTGTGAAAGACCGCCCATTGAAACAGTTCAAACTGGCTTCCGTGGCACGGGCATGGAACAAATCTACAACCCACGTACCCTGGCCAAACAGGCGTCTTTGAACGCAGCACCCGCTGCGCCAGTCGCTGCTGATGCAGAGGGCCCCAAGGCCAAGGACGTTTACAAAAATGTTCAAGTTTTGGGCGATCTGAGCGTGGGTCAGTTCAACCGCCACATGGCCTCCATTACCCAATGGGTTGCGCCAGAAGCGGGTTGTGCTTATTGCCACAATGTTCAAAATTTTGCGGATGACGACAAGTACACCAAGGTGGTGGCGCGTCGCATGATTGAGATGACGCAAAAGGTCAATCAAGACTACAAAGCCCACGTGGCCGAAACTGGCGTCACGTGCTACACCTGTCACCGTGGCAACAACATCCCAACGCAAGTTTGGACAGCGCCAAAAGATCGCCTGTATGCCAACAGTTTATTGGGTGATTTGGCAGGGCAAAACATTGCCACCAAAGCGGCCGGTTTAACGTCTTTGCCGTTTGACCCCTTCACCCCTTACCTGAAGGACGCACAGCCTATTCGTGTCAACAGCAATACAGCCATGACCGGT
>CAIODE010000551.1 GCA_903856875.1 uncultured Burkholderiales bacterium | reverse complement strand
TCTTCGACTTTGCGCCAACTTAGGTGCTGCGCCTCGCATACCGCATTTGGTGATTGTGGACAGCCAATTGGAAACACCCCCATCGGCAAAGCTGTTTCAACACAGCCTGCCAGGCGCAATCACGCCCAGACAAGTTTGGATTTACGCGGCAAAAGACCATCTCGAAAAAAGAGCAGCCTTAGAAGCATTAGGTGCCCACATAACGGTGCTGCCCAACGAACAGGGCAAAGTTGACCTACCAGCCCTGATGACCGATTTGGCCAAGCGCGAAGTGAATGAGTTGCATGTAGAAGCTGGCCACAAACTCAATGGCTCTCTCATTCGCGAAGCTTGCGTTAACGAGCTCTTGGTCTATCTGGCCCCCAAGCTTTTAGGCATCGGCCAAGGCATGGCGAATTGGGGTCCTTTGGAAGACTTGTCACAAGGCTTGTCCCTCGAATACACAGAAACACAATTAATCGGTAAAGATTTGCGGGTTTTAGCCAGGGTCACGGCCTAAACAGGCCCAATCCCTGCGAAAATACGCGCCATGTTTACCGGAATCATCACCGGCGTGGGGCGTATCGCCGCCCTCCACGACCTGGGCAGCTCTTTAAGCCATGGCAAGCGACTCACGCTCGAGGTACCCGCTGGGTACCTGGACGATGTTGGCTTGGGTGACAGCATTGCCATCAACGGCGCCTGCATGACCGTCACTTCATTCGACTTAGCGGCCCAACAATTCACCATCGACATCTCAGCCGAGTCACTCGACAAAACCAGCGGCCTCGACAAGCTCAGCAAAGTGAACCTGGAAAAAGCCTTGCGCGCGCACGATCGTTTGGGTGGCCACATTGTGTCGGGCCATGTCGATGGCATTGGCCATGTGACTCACTTTGCACAGGTCGGCGAAAGCTGGGAACTGCGCATTCAAGCCCCTGTTAGCATGGGTAAATATTTGGCTTACAAAGGCTCGATCACGGTCAATGGGGTCAGCCTCACCGTGAACAACGTGGCAGATTCAAGTGCCGGTTGCGAGTTCAGCATCAACCTCATTCCCCACACTGTGGACAACACTGCGCTGGGCACTTTGCAAAAAGGCAGCGCCGTTAATTTAGAAATTGATTTGATTGCACGTTATGTCGAGCGCATGCTCAACAACGATGCATCGGCCAACTCTGCAGCATCGGCTTTTTCTGCCCATGCCCCATCTTGAAAGAAGTGACATGACGACGAATTCTGGCCGTCCCTTGACGCCTGTACAAATTTCCCCTGTTGAAGACATCGTTGCAGACTTGCGCGCCGGTCGCATCGTGATCATGGTGGACGATGAAGACCGTGAGAACGAAGGCGATTTACTCATTGCTTCAGACCACGTCTCCGCTGAAGCCATTAACTTTATGGCTCGTTATGGTCGAGGCCTCATTTGTCTCACACTCACCCGTGAACGTTGCGAGCATTTGAAATTGCCTCCGATGGCTTCAAGCAACGGCACTGTTTACAGCACCGCTTTTACTGTTTCTATTGAAGCTGCCGAAGGTGTGACCACAGGCATTTCTGCCGCTGATCGCGCATTGACCGTTAAAGCTGCTGTGGCCGCCAATGCCACCGCCAATGACTTGGTACAACCGGGCCACATCTTCCCTTTGCAAGCCGTGGAGGGTGGCGTGCTAATGCGTGCAGGTCACACAGAAGCCGGTTGCGACCTGGGCATTTTGGCTGGGTGCAGTCCCTCTTCTGTGATTTGCGAAATCATGAAAGACGATGGCACCATGGCGCGCTTGCCCGACCTGCAAATTTTTGCAGCAGAGCACGGCCTCAAAATTGGCACCATTGCCGACCTCATTGAATACCGCAATCGCACCGAGTCATTGGTTGAAAAAGTCGGCACCCGTGTGCTGCAAACTGCACACGGTGAATTCACAGCCCATGCTTTCAAAGATAAGCCTAGCCAATCTTTGCACTTGGCACTGGTCAAAGGCAAATGGCATGCCGATGCCGAAGTGCCAGTTCGCGTGCATGAGCCTTTGTCTGTATTTGATGTGCTTGAAGTTGGCCGCAGCATGCATTCTTGGAGCTTGGAAAACAGCTTAAACTACATTAACAAGCAAGGCCACGGTGTCGCGGTGCTGCTCAACTGCGGCGAAAGTGCAGAACAATTGCTAGCGCAGTTTGAAGGCCGCGCACGCTCGGCTCAAGCGCCCAACAGAAGCAAAATGGATTTGCGCACCTACGGCGTGGGCGTGCAAATTGTGCGCGAGTGCGGCGTTCAAAAAATGAAACTGATGGGCCAACCCCGACGCATGCCTAGCATGGCGGGCTATGGCGTTGAAGTCACTGGTTACATCCCTAAGGAATAAATATGCAAGGCGCAGACAAAGGTATTGAACAAGAGTTAGACGGTTTGGGTCTGCACATCGGCATCGTGCAAGCACGCTTCAACGAAGACATCACCAATGCCTTGGCAGTGGCTTGCATTCAAGAATTAGAAGCTCTGGGTGTTCATGACATCGACCATGTGCTGGTGCCTGGCGCATTGGAAGTGCCCATTGCATTGCAAGCCATGGCTGAGCGCGGCGAATACGACGCCCTGGTGGCTTTGGGCTGCATCATTCGCGGCGAAACCTACCACTTCGAATTGGTGGCCAATGAATCGGGTGCAGGCGTTAGCCGCATTTCGCTTGATTACAACGTACCCATTGCCAACGCCATTTTGACCACCGAGAATTTGGAACAAGCCATTGCGCGTCAAACTGAAAAAGGCCGTGATGCTGCTCGGGTGGCAGTTGAAATGGCCATGCTCATGGAAGACCTGTCTTTAGGCGAAGACGACTTGGAAGATGAGGAATTGGCATGAGCGAGTTGCCTGAAAAAAGCAGCAAACCAGCCGGTCGCAAACCAGGCAAATCTGCCAGCAAGTCTGCCCGCAGTCGCGCTCGTGAGTTTGCTTTGCAAGCCTTGTACCAAGTTTTAGTGGGCAAAAACGAAGCCGCAGACATCGACTTGTTTACACGCGATTTATCTGGCTTTCACAAAGCCGACTCAGCACATTACGATGCGCTTTTGTATGGCTGCTCTGAGCAGGCTGCAGACTTAGACAAACTTATTTTGCCATTACTTGATCGCAGCATGGCTGAAATTTCTCCCGTCGAACGCGCCGTCATGTGGATTGGCGTTTTTGAGATGAAACATTGTCTCGATGTGCCTTGGCGTGTCAGCTTGAATGAGTGCATTGAATTGGCCAAGGAATTTGGTGGCACCGATGGTCACAAATATGTGAACGCTGTATTGGAAGGCCTAGCGCCTCAACTGCGAGCGCATGAAGTTCAAGCCGACCGCGAGGCTGGCCGCGCACGCGCATGAAACCCGTCTACCAATTTCCCATCAGAATTTACTGGGAAGATACCGATGCCGGTGGCATTGTTTTTTACGCCAACTATTTGAAATTTTTTGAACGAGCGCGCACCGAATGGTTGCGCTCCCTGGGCATTGAGCAACACTCATTGAAAGATGAGTGTGGCGGTATGTTTGTGGTCAGTGAAACTCAAATTAAATATTACTCACCTGCCCGCTTAGACGATTTGCTAGAAGTCACAGCTCAAACTGCTGAAGCTGGCCGTGCCAGCTTGGTGCTGTCGCAACAAGCGTGGCTGACGACGAACAATGAACGCAAATTGCTGGCTGAAGGCACGATCCGAATTGGCTGGGTCGACAGCCAAACCCTCAAACCCGGCCGCATTCCGGTCAAAATTTTGGAAGCACTTCAATGAACCAAGACATGTCCATCATTCAACTTGTGTTGCATGCCAGCTTTGTGGTGCAACTGGTCATGGTCATTTTGATGGCCATTTCAATTTCCAGCTGGGCGGCCATTGTGAGCAAGCTCACCGCCATCAAACGCATTCAAACTTTGAATGAAGAGTTTGAGCAGCAGTTTTGGTCAGGCATCAGCTTGAACGATTTGTTTTCTGCCGCAGTTCAAAACTCAAAATTGTCTGGGCCCATGGAGCGCATTTTTGCAAGCGGCATGCGCGAGTATCAAAAACTGCGCGAACGTCGAATTTCCGATACAGGCACTCTGTTAGATGGTGCGCGCCGTGCCATGCGCGCCAGTTTCCAGCGCGAGATGGATGTGGCAGAGGCGCAGTTGTCTTTCCTGGCCTCTGTGGGTTCTGTTTCTCCCTATGTCGGTTTGTTTGGCACCGTCTGGGGCATCATGCATGCGTTCACAGGCTTGGCCAGCATGCAACAAGTCACCTTGGCAACTGTGGCGCCCGGTATTGCAGAGGCTTTGGTGGCCACCGCCATCGGCCTTTTTGCGGCCATTCCTGCCGTGGTGGCATACAACCGTTTTGCGCGCGACATTGACCGCATTGCAATCAAATTGGAAACATTCATCGAAGAGTTTTCCAACATTTTGCAAAGAAGTTTAGGTGGCTCTGCAGGCTCAGGTGGCGTCAACCCTGCCAGCACTGGTTTTTCAGCTTCAGGTCACTGATTTTCAGGGAGCACCCACATGCCTGCTGTTTCCTCTCGCGGCCGCGGCCGTCGCACCATCAATGAAATCAACATGGTGCCCTTCATCGATGTGATGTTGGTTCTTCTCATCATTTTCATGGTCACTGCGCCCATGATCACCCCCAGCGTGATTGACTTGCCCAGTGTGGGCAAAGCTGCCAAGCAACCAGATCAAGTGATTCAAATTGTGGTTCAGAAAGACGGAAGTCTTGAAATGGTGAACGATGCCAAAACCTCAAAAATAAACTTTGACAGCTTGGCCAACTCAGTTCAATTGGCTCAAACAGGTCAGACAAGTTCTGCGGTTGTCATCAGTGCAGATCGGAATGTCAAATATGAAATGGTGGTCAAGGTCATGGACACCTTGCAGCGCGCAGGCATTCAACGGGTCGGTCTTTCAGTGCAGCTTGCACCTTGATGTGATGCTCATACGTACTGATTTGAATCACATTACTTCGAATTTCCCAAAGCTCTGAAGCCATTTTTTCAAGACATGAACGCCAGCACCCACAAGGAATTTGCACCACCACCGACAGGTGGATGGGGTCGTTCCATGTCGTTCGCATTGTTCATGCACTTTCTCTTGTTGCTTGCCCTCACCTGGGGCGTGCAGTGGAAAACCCAGCCCAACACTTTGTCAGCGTCGGCAGAGTTGTGGTCTGACGTGCCTCTTGAGGCTGCACCTGCGGCCAATGAGCCAGAGCCGACACCGCCCCAGCCTGTGCAGCCACCAGAACCTGTGAAGGCGGTAGAGCCTAAACCTGAACCCAAACCAGAGCCCAAGCCTACACCCCCTGCGCCTCCCAAAGTCAACGCCGCGGCCGAGCGAGAAGCTGCCGACATTGCACTGAAAAAAGAAAAAGAGCAGAAGCTTCTAGAGAAGAAAGAAGCTGACTTAGAAAAGAAAAAGAAACTTGAGAAAGACAAGCTCGAGAAAGAAAAATTAGACAAAGAGAAGGAAAAAGAGAAGGCCAAAGAGAAAGAAAAGGAAAAGACCAAGGAGCTCGAGAAGAAGAAAAAAGAAGAGTCCTTGAAGAAGGAAGTTGCTGCCGCCAAAGCCAAAGAAGACGCCAAGAAAGCAGCCGCTGAAGAAAAGCGTGCCGATGCGCTTCGCAATGAAAACTTAAAGCGCATGCAAGGCATGGCCGGTGCTTCTGGTGATGAAAATTCAAGAGGTACCGCCTTGAAATCGTCTGGCGCATCACCCAGTTATGCCGGCCGCATTCGCGCTCGCATCAAGCCCAACATCACTTTCACTGAAGATGTAGCTGGCAACCCCAAAGCCGAAGTTGAAGTTCGCACATCGCCAGACGGCACCATCATCAGCCGCAAACTCTTGTTGAGCAGTGGCAACAAAGCATGGGACGAGGCGGTCCTCAAAGCCATCGACAAAACCGCCACCCTGCCCCGAGACGAAGATGGCCGTGTGCCACCCGTTTTAGAAATTAGCTTCCGCCCAAAAGATTAATTGGGGTCAGAATAAATGGGGTCAGATGAACATTAATTTCCAATCAAAGGGGACTAAGACCAAAGGGGGCTGAACGATTTCTGGTACCCCAGTATGAGGAAGCCCCCCTCAGCCTTTAGCCCCTTTGATTGACCAAATTAATCTTCATCTGACCCCATTTATTCTGACCCCAATTAATCTTTTGGGCGGAAGCTAATTTCTAAAACGGGTGGC
>CAIODE010000550.1 GCA_903856875.1 uncultured Burkholderiales bacterium | reverse complement strand
CTGGCGGCTGGTCAATCGCACCCATGGTTTTCACCACACCCAACACGCAAGCCACAATACCGAGCGCAGGAAGCGCACCCGCCAATGTGGCCAAAGCGGCCTGGGGTTTCAGGGCATCGTGGTGGTGGGTTTTGATGGAAGCATCCATCACGTCTTCCACGGCGTAAGGGCTCAAGGGGCTTGTGGACACCACCATCAAACGAACCGTGTTGCAAATCAAGTCCAACAAGGCATGGTCATGCAATATTTTGGGGTACTCGCCAAAAATGGCGCTGGATTCGGGGTTCTCAATGTGCGCTTCGAGGGCCACTGGGCCCTCTGTTTTAAGCGTTTTCATCACTTTAGACACCACAAAGATGGTGCTCAAATAATCCTCTTTGTGATAAGCAGGGCCTTTGAACACTTTGCCCATGCCGGCCATGGCGCCTTTGAAAATGTCCATGGAATTGCCAACCAACATACCGCCAATGCCGGCGCCCAAAATACACATGATTTCAAGCGGCGCCGCTTTAATAATCGGCGCCAAATCGCCACCGTGCAGGATATAACTCCCGAACACGGAAACCATCAGCACAACGATACCAATAATCGCAACCATATTTCTCTCCAAAAACGGCCAAACGGGCGGCTAGGAAATCCCAGCGTCGCCCGTCAATTTACTCCAAATCTGCGCCCTTCATAGGCGCACGCCTCAATGCACTGCTGCAGACATGGGCGCACCTGAAACAGGTGATGATTTTGGCAACAAATTAGGAACATCACGCCAAGCCTGACGAATTTCACCCATCAAAGTTTGGACTTCTTCCAACACTGCCAAGTCGTTGTGAGCATTCACATACACCAAACGACGTGTCACATAACTGTATAACTCATGCAAATTGCGGGCCAAGTCGCCGCCTTTTTCCAAATCAAGGGCGCCTTGCAAACCAATCACAATACGGCCGGCACGAACCAGACTCTTGTTTTTGTCTTCAATGGCATTGCGCTGGATGTGCCCGCGGGCTGTGACCAAGCTGTCGAGCAGGCCGTCAAACAGCATCTGAATCAACTCTACCTTGTCGGCAACCATTGCCTGTGAAGTGTGATTGCCTTCACCGTAACTTTCCATGGCTTTGAAATGTAATCTCATGATGTCGTACTCCTTTTGATCCAGACACTGCTGGTATCGGAGGTACAACTTGTAACTTGAGACATTCTCTTCAATAAATCGAGGAAAAGCCCTCATTCGTGAGGGTGCCGGAAAAGTGTTGCCGCTTGCGAGCATGTTCATGCCTTACCAGGCTTTGTTTTGCCGCTATTGATCGGCTCAACTTTGAGGGTCCCGCGCAACTTTTTCACCACAGCCGTGAGCAACTGGCTCACCCGCGACTCCGTCACGCCCAGTACTTCACCAATCTCTTTAAGGTTGAGCTCTTCAACGTAGTACAAATTCATTAACAATTGATCGCGCTCTGGCAAATCGCCAATGGCATCGGTCAGGGCACCCATAAATTCTTGATGCTCCACAATGGCCTCAGGTTGCTGAGAGGAGTCTGTGGCAATGCTCATCACCTCTTCAGTGACCACTTCCATGGAATACGTTTCAAAGCGCCTGGCCTGAGTTCGCTCTTTGTGAAACAGCTCAATGTCCTTGCCCATGTGGTCGGCCAGCTCGGCTTGGGTGGGCGTTCTGCCCAACCCAGCAGCCAACTCGTGCGTGGCTTCGCTGTGCGACTTATTTATGGCCACCGCCGATCTAGGCAAGAAAGACAGGCGTCTTACCTCGTCCAAGATGGCGCCGCGCACCCGACTGTGGGCAAAATTTTCAAACTCTATGCCTTTGCTGGGGTTATAAGCCCGTGCGGCTTCCAACAGCCCGATCATGCCCACTTGGATCAGTTCATCCAGCTCCATAAAAGGCGGCAACCGTACTTTGAGGTGCAAAGCCACGCGCTTGACCATGCCCAAATGGGCCATGACCAGCGCTTCGCTGTTGTTTTGAACCTCTTCGTAAAGACGGGTGGAGTTGGCCATTGCGTTTTAAATGTCTGACGAAGCCAGACGTCGCTCCATGAAAAACTGCAAACCGCCTGAAATAGGCGGCACTTGCGGCAAGCTCTGAATAGACTTGGCCAAATGCCTAAAGTCTCTTGAAGATGAACTGGTGGGCGCAAATTCAATGACGGGCATGTACTTTTTGTGAGCCTGCAATATCATTTCGTCGTTTTCAATCGAACCCAAATAGCGAACGGATCGGTTTAAAAACCGCGCACACACATTGTTAATGCGCTCAAACAATTGGTAGCCTTCTTGGGCGCTGCCCACACCGTTGGGTATGAGGTAAATTTCTTCCAAGCCATGATCTTGAATCATGATTTTGATGGTGCCATAGGCATCTGCAATGGAAGAAGGGTCGTCTTTAACCACCACAAACCTTCTTTCGCAGGCAGACAAAAACGTTAACACGGAGGGCGCAATGCCTGCGGCCATGTCGACAATCAAATAGTCAATGGGGTCTTCCAAACTGCTAAAGGCTTGAATAATGTGTGCTGCGCCCATTTCATCGAGGGCCGCCATGTCTTGTCGGCCAGAACTACCGGGCACCAATTTAACCCCTTGTCGGGTAGCCACAATGATTTCCTTGAGCGTTTTGGCGCCGCTTAGAAAGTCACTCAGATTGAATGGGCAACGCACACCCATGGAAATTTGCGCATTGGCCAAGCCCATGTCTGCGTCAAACAACATGACGCGCGCACCTGTAGCCTGCAAGGCTGCAGCCAAATTGACAGAGACCGTGGTTTTGCCCACGCCGCCTTTGCCACTGGCCACGCCAATCACTTGAGTGCGTTTTGGCTTATCCATGCGTCACCAAAATAGGTGGGGATGCCTGCTGCCGAGCAGGCCGAATCGCAGTCAGATCAATATT
>CAIODE010000549.1 GCA_903856875.1 uncultured Burkholderiales bacterium | reverse complement strand
GCTCCTTGGATGCGTTGGAAGCAGCGTTGTTGAAGATCAGGACAGTTGTCCTTTTCTGGCCCAGCGCAAAAAGCGCAACGCGGCTTTGGGTTAAACAGTGAATGAACTAACGGGCCCTCACAGGCACGAAGCCGCTGATTATAGCCCAAACTTTTCGCCCAAGAAAGTGCTTTAAGTTGGTTTTTTCTTCAATTGCGCCAATGCCGCAAACGGCTTTGGCCGAGCTTCCAAGGCCTTCTCAAAGGCTTCGTCCACAGCAGACATTGGCACCAAAACGGGGCATATTTCATGTTTTGGCACAAGGGGAGCAGACATGATGAGTTCGTCTTCAATGAGCTCCAAAACGTTCAATTCAGGCGTCAAAACCAGCAAATCTTCATCAGATTCGTCGTCTTCTGCTTCTGCAGTTGCTTCATCCGACACAAATCGATAGCTTGTATCGGCTTTCACAGACAATTTAACCTGGCCCATACACCTTTGGCACTGCATGGGCAACTCAAGCTCGGCCTGCAAATGCAGCCAAACTTGAGGGTCACCCCCAGAAACTGGCACCAAATCGCCTTGAACGGCCCACGCAACCTGGGGTGTTTGAAATGCCTCCTTCAGATGAGTCTCAGAAGGGCTTAGCGCCAAATCTCCCAATCTGGAAAACTGAGACAGACTTTCATGGCCTTGCAAACTGAGGCCCTCTCTAGCAAAAGCCTTGGTATTGAGGCGATTCAAATCAAATTTTTTATCCATGCTCTCAGTGTAAGAGAATTGAGGCATGTCCAAAGACGAACAACAGCCCACACCACCCTCCCCCGGACGCCCACTGATCTTGGGCTCGACCTCTCGTTACCGCAAGGAATTGCTGTCTCGACTGCAAATTCCATTTGAAACTGCGGCGCCGGATGTGGATGAAACCCCACACAACAATGAGTCGCCCAAAGACTTGGCACTCAGATTGGCACTTGCCAAGGCGCGAGCCGTGGCCCTCAAAAATCCAGAGGCCGTCGTGATTGGCTCTGATCAAGTAGCTGACCTTGATGGAACGCCGCTAGGAAAACCTGGCAATCACACCAACGCCACCCTGCAACTGCAACGCATGCGTGGCAAAACAGTCATTTTTCAAACAGCACTCTCTGTTGTTTGCATTGCTTCTGGCTATGAGCGCACTGATTTGGCTGAAGTGAAAGTTAAATTTCGCGATTTATCAGACGCCGAAATTGAGGCTTATTTAAGGGCCGAGGAACCTTACGACTGCGCAGGAAGTGCCAAAAGCGAAGGGCTTGGCATTGCACTCTTGGATGCGATTGACAACGACGACCCCACCGCCTTGGTCGGTCTGCCATTGATCAGAACATGCCAGATGCTTCGAGAGGCAGGTGTGAAGTTGTTATGACACAAGCTCTAACCCCATTTGGCAGACTTTTTTTAGTCCCTGCGCCTCTTGACTTTGGTTGCAACGAAGACATTGATCTGCAACAAGTCATGCCAATGGGAACCATCTCCGCGGCTGCCAACATCACACACTGGATCTGCGAGAACGCCAAGACCACCCGCGCTTACTTAAAGCGGATCGATGCTTGCACACCTTTGAAAACAAGCATCCAAACACAAAACATTGTCGAGCTGCCCCGACAAGTGCATAAGAAAGGCGATCATCTGGGCGGCTATGATGCCAAGCCCTTGTTGACAGCGGCACTGGAAGGCGAAGACATGGGCTTGGTAAGTGAAGCCGGCATGCCGGCAGTCGCCGATCCGGGCAGCTCTGTGGTTCGCGCAGCGCACGAACTTGGCATTCAAGTGATTCCGCTGGTAGGACCTGTTTCGCTGCTATTGGCATTGGCCAGCAGCGGCTTGAACGGACAAAATTTTGCGTTTGTAGGGTACCTGCCACAAGAACCGCAAGATCGTGTCAAAAGAATTAAAGAACTAGAACAATACGCTTTGAAGACAGGCCAAACTCAACTCTTCATTGAGACGCCTTATCGCAACACCGCACTTTGGTCGTCATTGGTTCAAACTTTGCAACCCGGCAGTCGACTTGCGTTTAGCAGCGGTTTGACATTAACAAGCGCGGTCAATCAAAGTTCGACAATTCAGCAATGGCGAAAGTTGCCCTCAGGAAAAATGCCAGAAGGTCTGAACAATCAGACGCCCGCTGTTTTTGCAATGGGTGTTTAGGTTGCCAATGCAACAAGGCCCATCATGATGCCGTGAAAAAGCAATCAGCGGATAACGGTACTCGAGCGCATGGCTTTCCAAGCCCCTTCTCCCATGGCGGCGCCAAAGCGCTTCACCAATCGCTCAGCGACATTGTCGTGGCGTGAATAGTCAACCAACTCTTCAGCTTTCACAACATCACGAGCCACTTGATCGAGGCTGGCCAATTCATCGGCCAAACCCAACTCAACCGCTTGCTGACCCGTCCAAAACAAACCACTGAACATGCCGGGTGTTTCTTTCAAACGATCGCCTCGGCCTTTTTTAACCACCGCAATGAACTGCGAATGAATGTCGTTCAGCATGAACTGCGCGTGTTTTCGCTGCGCCTCGGTCTGCGGGCTAAAGGGGTCTAAAAATCCCTTGTTTTCACCCGCCGTCATGAGCCGTCTTTCGACACCGAGTTTGTCCATCAAGCCGGTAAAACCAAAGCCATCCATGAGCACTCCAATGCTGCCCACAATGCTGGCTTTATCGACATAAATTTTGTCAGCTGCCGCAGCGATGTAATAGGCCGCAGATGCACATGACTCTTCAACCACGGCATAAATTGGTTTGTGATGAAGTGCTTTGAGACGAACGATTTCATCGTTGATGATGCCAGCCTGAACGGGACTGCCGCCAGGCGAGTTGATGAGCAAGACCAAGGCTTGCGAGCCAGAGTCTTCCAAAGCGGCGCGCATGGAAGCCACCACATTTTCTGCACTGGCATCTGCGCCATCGGCAATTTCACCTTTGATATTGACCAAAGCGGTATGCGGCTTTGTGATGCTGGTAGATGTTTGATTGTGCGAAAAAACCTGCCACAGCACCAGCAGCCAAAACAACAACCAGCCTAGTCTGAGGCCCACTTTCCATCGACGCGCAGCTTGCTGTTCTTTCAAATTGGACTGAACCAAATCTGACAAGACGTGTCGCTCCCAATTTGCCTCAACGCTCTGAACGGAAGATTGCGCAGAAGCACCCACAGACGCTTGGTGATTCAAAGACTGATTGGGGGTATTTGATGATTCAGGATTGTCAGAATTCATGAGAACTCAAAAGGTTTTAAATTGAAATCAGTATGCCAGTGAACCACACCGCCTTGCTCAGACAAGGTGATAGGGATCAAACCGCCATTGCAAGGCCCCCCGGCGCAAGCGCCAGAATCAGGGCGGTACAAGGCACCATGCGTGGCACAAATGAGGAATTGTCCCGTTGTGTCAAAAAAGCGGTTGGGTTGGAAGTCCATTTCCATGGCCACATGGCTGCAACGGTTCAAGTAAGCATGAACCACCCCCTTAAAACGGATGGCAAATGCCCTGCAGGTTTGCCCGCCATAAATGACATCGAAAGGAACTGCCAAGCCCCCGTCGCGCAGGTCATTTGAATGGCACAAAGGGATGACGGCG
>CAIODE010000548.1 GCA_903856875.1 uncultured Burkholderiales bacterium | reverse complement strand
GCGTACTTAAGCTCAAAGAAGACGAATAAATTATGACGTCTACAAATTGACATTAATTTGTCACAATTGAGGTCTAAATTGGTGGGGTGTTGCAAAAGTGTGCTGGAAATTTGCGGCAAACAATTTGCGCATATCAAAACTAAGTATCAACCCCTGAATCAAGGATTCAACATGTTAAAGATCAAATCATTTGTAGCGGCATTGGGCTTATCAGCCATTGCTGTTACCTCTATGGCGGCTGAGCTGACCGGCGCAGGCGCTACCTTTCCTTTCCCAATCTATGCCAAATGGGCAGAAGCTTACAAAGCTAAAACTGGCCACAGCATGAATTATCAATCCATCGGTTCATCGGGCGGTATTAAACAAATCAAAGCAAAAACTGTTGACTTTGGTGCTACTGATGCACCTTTGAGCGCAGAAGAGTTGGACAAAGAAGGCTTGGTTCAGTTCCCTGCAATCATTGGCGGTGTTGTGGCTGTGGTGAACATCGAGGGTATCAAGCCGGGTCAGTTGAAGATGTCTGGTGACATGTTGGCTGATGTTTTTTCTGGTGTCATTGGCAAGTGGAACGACAAGCGCATTGCAGACATGAATCCAGGTGTTGCATTGCCTGATGCTGCTATCACGGTGGTTCACCGTGCTGATGGCTCTGGCACAACCGCTGTGTTCACAGACTACTTGGCCAAAGTGAATGCCAATTGGAAATCGACGGTTGGTGCTGGTGCAGCGGTTAAATGGCCAGCTGCTTCTTCAGTGGGCGGAAAAGGCAATGAAGGTGTTGCAGCCAACGTGTCACGCATCAAAAACTCAGTGGGTTATGTAGAGTTTGCCTATGCCAAGAAAAACAACATGTCACACCTGAACCTGCGTAACCTTGCCGGTCAAGTTGTGGCTCCAGATGATGACACATTTGCCGCAGCCTCTGCCAGCACCGACTGGTCAAAAATTCCAGGCATGAGCATCTATTTGACAAACGCACCTGGTGCCAAGTCATGGCCCATCACTGGTGCTTCTTTCATCTTGATGTTCAAAGAGCCAGCCAACAAAGCCAACTCTGCTGAAGTCTTGAAGTTCTTTGACTTTGCTTTTAAAGAGGGTAAAAAAATGGCGGCTGATTTGGAATACGTGCCTATGCCTGATGCAACCACAGACTTCATTCGCAAGAGCGTTTGGTCTAACGTGAACGTTAAGTAATCGAATCAGTTATGAACAACGCAGACATTTTGATGACCCCACATCGCCAGAGCGTATTGCGCTGGCAGCGGTGGCAGGATTTCTTCTTTGAAAAAACCACCATGGTTTTTGCGCTATCTACCTTGGTAGCGTTGACTGGCATCATTGTCTCGTTGTTCATCAGTTCTTGGCCTGTCTTAACGACTTTTGGTTTTGAGTTTTTCTATACGGTTGAGTGGGACATCATCAACTCTAAATTTGGCGGTTTGATCGCCATTTTTGGAACAGTGGCCACTGCATCCATTGCTATTTTGATTGCCTTGCCCTTGAGTTTTGGCATTGCAGTGTTTTTGACTGAAACATGCCCTATGTCATTGCGCCGTCCTTTAGGCACGGCCATTGAGTTGTTGGCTGCGGTGCCATCCATCATTTATGGCATGTTTGGTTTGTTTGTATTTGCGCCGCTGTTTGCAGAATATGTGCAGCCAGCATTGGCTGGCACGCTGGGTCAGCTCCCTGGCCTTGGTATTTTATTTACAGGCGCCTTCAATGGCATCGGTATTTTGGCAGCCGGTCTTATTTTGGCCATGATGATTTTGCCCTTCATTGCGTCAGTCATGCGCGATGTGTTTGAAATTGTGCCCCCCATTTTAAAAGAGTCAGCCTATGGAATAGGTTGCACAACTTGGGAAGTGGTCACTAAAATTGTTTTGCCTTATACCAAAACCGGTGTTGTAGGGGGTGTCATGCTGGGTTTAGGCCGAGCACTCGGTGAAACCATGGCCGTCACTTTCGTGATTGGCAATGCACACAAACTGTCACCATCCTTGTTTTCACCTGGTAACTCGATTGCCTCTACCTTGGCCAATGAATTTGGTGAGGCAGAGCCCGGTTTGCACTACGCGTCCTTGTTCTCACTTGGCTTGGCCTTGTTCTTAATTACATTGGTGGTTTTGTCTTTGGCAAAGTGGATGTTGATTCACGCAGAAGCCAAGAAAGGCATGAAGTCATGAGTCATTCGACCTTCAAGGACCCCTCCATTTACGCAAGACGTAAAAGGGCCAATTTCATAGGCCTCGTTCTTTCAATGTCCGCCATGGCCATTGGCTTAATATTCCTGCTTTGGATTTTGAGCATCTTGATGTTCAAAGGCTTCTCTGCCTTGAGTTTCTCCATGTTGACCCATAGCACGCCTGCGCCAGGCTCTGAAGGTGGTGGACTGGCCAACGCCATCGTGGGCAGCTTGATGATTGTGGTGTCTTGTACGCTGCTCAGTACACCTATCGGTGTTTTAGCAGGTGTTTATTTATCAGAGTACGGTGATCGCAGCAAAATGGCGGCAGTGACTCGATTTGTCAATGACATCATGTTATCTGCACCTTCAATTGTGATTGGCTTGTTTGTCTATGCCTTGGTAGTTGTGCCTTCCAAACATTTCTCTGGTTGGGCAGGCACCATTGCTTTGTCCCTGATTGCCATTCCTGTGGTTGTTCGTACCACCGAGAACATGCTGAAATTGGTACCTGTCAGTCTGCGTGAAGCAGCATTTGCTTTGGGTGCACCGAAGTGGAAAGTATCTACCTCTGTGGTTTTGAAGGCTGCCAAAAGTGGCGTCATGACTGGCTTGTTGCTGGCACTGGCGCGTGTCAGTGGCGAAACAGCCCCCTTGCTGTTCACTGCATTAAACAACCAGTTCTTCTCATTGGACATGAACAAACCCATGGCCAATTTGCCAGTTGTTATCTTCCAATTTGCCATGAGCCCTTACGACAATTGGGTCAGCTTGGCTTGGGGAGGTGCTCTTCTGATTACCTTGACTGTGCTGGCGCTTAATATCGTCGCACGAGTTGTGTTCCGCGAAAAAGTTGCGGTTTAAACATTCAACAGACACATTAAGATGAATACACTGCCTGCCACTAAAGAAACTATTCTTGAAGTTCGTAATTTGAACTTCTTTTACGGCGCTTTTCAAGGTCTGAAAAATATCAATTTGGACATTGAAAAAAATACCGTCACTGCATTCATTGGTCCTTCGGGCTGTGGAAAGTCAACGCTGCTAAGAGCCTTGAATCGAATGTACGACCTTTACCCAGGACAACGGGCTGAAGGAGAGATTAATTTTGATGGTGAGAACATACTCCATCCTAAACAAGATTTAAATTTGTTAAGGTCGCGCATTGGTATGGTTTTCCAAAAGCCAACTCCATTCCCCATGTCTATTTATGACAACATTGCCTTTGGTGTGAAGTTGTATGAAAACCTGTCACGCAGTGACATGGACGAACGTGTTGAGTGGGCTTTGCAAAAGGCCGCTATTTGGGATGAGGTTAAAAACAAGTTGAATCAAAGTGGTTTGTCTTTATCGGGCGGTCAGCAGCAACGTTTGTGTATCGCTCGAGGAATTGCAGTGAAGCCATCTATTTTGTTGTTAGACGAGCCAACCTCCGCACTTGACCCTATCTCTACTGGCAAAGTAGAAGAATTGGTACATACATTGAAGAGTGAATACACTGTGGTCATGGTGACCCATAACATGCAGCAGGCAGCCCGTGTGTCTGATTACACGGCTTATATGTATTTGGGTGAACTCATGGAATTTGGTGAAACAGACCAAATTTTCATGAAACCAGCGCGACAAGAAACTGAAGACTACATTACAGGCCGATTCGGCTAATTAGGAAAGAGCAATCATGGATAAGCATATTTCAAGTCAATTTGATGCTGAATTAGGTGGCGTCTCTTCCCGTGTTCTGGAGTTGGGTGGACTGGTTGAATCTCAAATTCGCCATGCCGTTTATTCTTTGTCTCAGTTCAATACAGAAGTAGCAGATCAGGTCATTGCCACTGAAGCAAAAGTCAATTCCATGGAAGTCGAAATTGACCGTGACTTGTCGTCTATCATCGCGCGCCGCCAACCTACAGCGAGGGATCTTCGCCTTTTAATTGCTATTTCTAAGATCACAGCTAATTTAGAGCGTGCTGGTGATGAGTCAGAAAAAATCGCCCGCATGGTGAAATCTATCATCGGAAGTGGAAGTGCCCGTGCATTGCCGTCGTCTGAGTTGCGAATTGCTGCTGATCTGGCTTCGGGCTTGCTTCGCAAAGCGCTTGATGCGTTTGCACGACTTGACGTTACAGAGGCCGTTTCAATTTTGAAAGAAGACGATTTGATTGATGCAGAGTTTGACGGCTTTGTTCGTAAATTGGTAACCTACATGATGGAAGACCCCCGCACTATCTCAGCCAGTTTAGACTTGTTGTTTGTGGCCAAGGCCATCGAACGTATAGGTGACCACTCTAAAAATATTGCTGAGTTCATCATCTATGTGGTC
>CAIODE010000547.1 GCA_903856875.1 uncultured Burkholderiales bacterium | reverse complement strand
CAGTGCGCAATCGGGTCAAGGCGTACCGATGTTGCGTCAAATGCTTGCAGAAGAAGTTCTTCTGAGCGTCTCAAACCCCGAACCCGATTCTGACCCGCGCTTTGACCTTCATAATTTCGGGGAAAATGAAGATGATTTTTCATAATTGACGCTCTGATTGTGCACAATGAGAACAGTCATATAAAAACGTAGATAAGCGAATGAACTTCAAACACCGTGCATTTAGCTGGTCAGTCTTGCCACAGCGCCTTCGTGGCATGTTCAATTTGAACGATCCACGCTGGGGCCGAGGCGATGACAAACCCGCATCTGAAGGTCAAGACGGCACCAAAGCCCCTGGCAATACGCCGGGTGCCAATGGCTCACAACAGCCACCTTCAAACCCTCAGCCTTCAAATTCAGGCAACCCATCCAATCGACCGGGTCAATCTTCGGGGCCGCCCGACTTAGATGAATTGTGGCGTGACCTCAATCGCAAGCTGGCTCAATTCTTGGGCGGTAAAAATGGGGGTCCTCCCAACAAAGGTCAGCCCAGTGGCTCTCCCTTCAATGGTTTGCCTCCTGTGTTCCGCAATTTAGGCATTGGTGTCATTTTGGGCGCATTGCTGCTGATCTGGCTGGGTACAGGTTTCTTCATTGTCCAAGAGGGTCAGCAAGCCGTGATCACTCAATTTGGCAAATACAAGTCTACTGTGGGTGCTGGTTTTAATTGGCGCTTTCCTTACCCAGTTCAAAAACACGAATCGGTATTTGTCACGCAAATTCGATCGGTTGACATTGGCCGCGACAACGTCATCAAGGCCACAGGTCTTCGCGAGTCAGCCATGCTTACAGAAGATGAAAACATTGTCGAAATCAAATTTGCCGTCCAATACCGTTTAAACGATGCTCGGGCCTATTTGTTTGAAAGTAAAAACCCCACAGAGGCCGTCGTACAAGCGGCTGAAACAGCTGTGCGTGAGGTGGTGGGCAAGATGAAAATGGATTCTGCTTTGGCAGAAGAACGTGATCAGATTGCGCCACGAGTTCGTGCCCTGATGCAAAACATTTTGGACCGATACAAGGTGGGCATTGAAGTGGTGGGCATCAACTTGCAGCAGGGTGGTGTTCGGCCGCCCGAACAAGTTCAGGCTGCGTTTGATGATGTGCTCAAGGCGGGCCAAGAACGCGAGCGGGCCAAAAATGAAGCGCAAGCTTATGCCAACGATGTTGTGCCTCGCGCAGTGGGTGCTGCATCTCGATTGAAGGAAGAGTCTCAAGCTTATCGCGAGCGCATTGTGGCGCAAGCAGAGGGTGACGCTCAACGCTTCAAGGCCATCTTGCCTGAGTATCAAAATGCGCCTCAAGTCACGCGTGATCGGATGTATTTAGATGCCATGCAGCAAATTTACTCCAACGTCACCAAGGTGGTGATCGACAGCAAACAAGGTTCCAACCTGATGTATTTGCCCCTTGACAAATTGATTCAAATGTCTGCTACGCCGTCGACTGTCGCGGTTCCAGCAGAAACGCCTGCTAACAATGCAGCCACAAGCTCTGCCCCCAACAGTGCCCCTCTAGATCCTAGATCGCGCGACAGCCTTCGATCTCGTGATCGTGAAATTCGTTAAGGAAGCAGCAAAATGAATCGTATTGGAATCTGGGTTTCATCCCTGCTGCTGTTGCTGGCCTTGGCCAGCTCCATGTTGTTCGTGGTTGATCAACGTCAATTTGGCGTGGTTTACGCGTTGGGTCAAATCAAGGAAGTCATCACTGAGCCTGGTTTGAACATCAAATTGCCGCCGCCTTTGCAAAACGTCACTTACATTGACAAGCGCTTATTAACCCTCGACAGCCCAGACACCGAGCCTATGTTGACTGCAGAGAAGCAACGTGTGGTGATCGATTGGTATGTCCGTTGGCGCATTACAGATCCCATGGCCTATATCCGCAACGTTGGATTGGATGAAAAGTCAGGTGCCAATCAACTAAACCGAGTGGTTAGAAATGCTTTCCAAGAAGAAATCAACAAGCGCACAGTAAAGGACTTGTTGTCCTTGAATCGCGATATCTTGATGAATGACGTCAAGCGCGAAGTCCTCGAAAAAGTGCGTGGCGAAAAGCCGTGGGGTGTGGATGTTGTCGATGTCCGAATCACGCGTGCAGACTATGTGGATGCCATCACGGAGTCGGTTTATCGCCGTATGGAGGCAGAGCGTAAGCGCGTTGCCAATGAACTTCGTTCTACGGGTGGTGCAGAGGGAGAAAAAATACGTGCTGATGCCGATCGTCAGCGCGAGGTGACCATTGCGAATGCTTACCGCGAGGCTCAAAAAATCAAGGGACAGGGCGATTCACAGGCAGCCAAAATTTACAACGAGTCCTTCGGGCGAGATCCTCAATTCGCGCAGTTTTACAGAAGCCTCGATGCCTACAAAGCCAGTTTTGCTAAAAAGAGCGATGTCATGGTTTTAGATCCTAGCAGTTCAGACTTCTTCAGAACCATGCGAGGCAATTCTTCAGGTAGCCAATCTGCGCCCGCTGTGAAGAAGTAAGTGAGCTTCTGGTCCTCAATCCTGGTGGCCATCGCGCTGGTGTTGATTTTTGAGGGGCTTCTGCCCCTCATTTCCCCGCCTAAGTGGCGAGAAATGTTTCAGCAGCTCTTACAGCTAGAAGACGGTCAAATTCGTTTTTTCGGTCTGACAATCGTTTTGTTGGGCCTGTTTCTTTTGGCGTGCTTCATTTAGAGGCTGTTTGAGCCAGTAAAATCCCTGTTTTAACAGCTCCCCTTTATCTCCATGTCCGCTTGGGTCCTCCCGGATCACATCGCTGATGTCTTGCCCTCCGAAGCCAGGCACATCGAAGAACTCCGCAGATTGCTTCTAGACACTGCCCGAAGCTATGGCTTTGAGTTGGTGTCGCCCCCTTTGCTCGAGCACATTGAGTCCTTGCTAACAGGAACAGGCAAGGCGCTTGATCTTCAGACTTTCAAACTGGTCGATCAAATTTCTGGTCGAATGATGGGCTTAAGAGCTGATACAACCCCTCAAGTTGCCCGAATTGATGCTCATTTATTGAATCGTAAGGGTGTGACACGACTTTGCTACTGCGGCCCTGTTCTCCATACGCAACCTGATCGCCCCCACGCTACCCGCGAACCTTTGCAATTAGGTGCAGAAATTTTTGGCCATGCTGGCTTAGAAGCCGACCTAGAAGTCTTGCAGTTGGCTCTAGATTGTTTGAGAGCTTCTCAAATGGGCGAGGTATTGGTTGACCTGGCGGATGCCAGAATTGTGAGCAGTTTGCTTGAAGACATTGCCCTGACAGATGTCATGCGCGGAGAAGTCTACGCCGCACTTGCCACTAAAAATGCCTCTGCCTTGGTTGATTTAACCCAAAATTTTCCCAAAGACATTCAATCAGGACTGATGAACCTCATTGATCTGT
>CAIODE010000546.1 GCA_903856875.1 uncultured Burkholderiales bacterium | reverse complement strand
GCCTCAACTTCTAGCAAAATCATTTCATTGTCGTCCGCCTTCTTCGGCAATCTGCTGCTAGAAAACGGAAGATTGTTGTCATTGCCCACAATGATGTGTTTGGCGTCTACAACATCAACATTTTCAATGGTAAAGAATGGAAATGTCAAAACGCCATTTTCCAAAGGCTTGCGAGACAATTTATTCGGATCGGCTATGTTCATGAGATCAATGTAGCCAATCTTGCGAGCAACCCCTCCCACATTGGCTTCAGTTAACTCAATTTTATAAACCCGTTTGAATTTCGGAAGATCGTGGAAGCAATCTGTGCGCTTTTGATTTTCAGGGCATGCATTTGCTTTGGTGCCTTCACCATTGTCACGCTCTATAACCAAGCCAGTCGTTTGATCAATCATGTTGAAGTCACCGATAGCGTGATGGTTTGCCTCTAGCATGTATTTCCAATGGCGACCTGTCCATTTTTCAGAAGCCACATCAAACTCTAAAACACGAAGATATTGTTTTCCATCTATATTTTCAAAGCTCTTGGTCGATTCATTCCAAACTGGACCTTCTAACAACGGGTACAACTTGCGGCCATCCTTCGAAGACGCCATGCCTTCAAAACCCTTAGAGCGGCGAACTTCAAATTTAGTGCTGTCAACAGGTGAGCCAGGCGTTGTAACGGAAGGATGGTCTGGCGATTTAACGACTTTGCCATCAACAACTGTTTCGTAAACGGCAAGAACTTTTCCCTTCAAATCTGTTTTGATCAGAAATGGACCAAACTCATCACCAATCCAAATGTTTTGTCCGATGATTTGAAAACTTTCAGTGTCAAAATCTGATCCCGTCAAATAACGTGGACTTGTGCCCTCGTGAACGATTCGAAATGGCACTTTCTTGTCTGGGTCGTGCAAGAACACTGTCGCCAAATGTTTGAACTGTCCGGTTTTATAGTCAATGCTGTAGTGATTCAAATACAGCATGAAATCAGGTGAATTGGCCTTTGATCCAGCACCGTTATCGGTCAATAGCCAGAAAGTACCGTCAGGCATTCTTTGAATGCCTGAATGACCTTGTAAGGGTTGACCATCAAATGGTAGAAACACCCCTGTAGGACGGCCTGCAGACATACCCTCCACAGAGCCTAATTTTTCAACCCTTTGGCCAGTCGTGAATTTGCCACTGTGTTTCAAATCTGCAGGTGCATCCGAAGGTGCAGGAACGAGTGACAGTGCTGGCAAAACAGCATGTCCGGCCAATGTAGCTGGAAAAACCCCTTGTGCTTGTGCGCTGACATAGCCAGCACAGACAGCAATGGTCATTGCACTTGCAAAAATCTTGATAGAAATTGACACATTAATCCTTTCGTAGATCCATTAAAAAGTCACACCATTTGTGGTTGTTTATTCTTTAATGTTTAGATGTCAATTCCGTGTATTAAAAATGTCATTTTGATATTGCACTTGGTTTCATCGTATTGTCACTTTCAAGATTGAAGATGTGACTTGATCAATTTATTTACAGGTGTCCATAGTGCAAAACACAAATTCTCGTCGCGAGTTTTTAATCAAAATAAGTTCTGTTTCTGCTGTTTTATCGACAGGTGGCATTCTTAGCGCCTGTGGCAGCAATGAGTCACAAATGGTTAATTTTGATTATGGTGTCGCTAGTGGCGATCCATTAAGTGATCGCGTCATTATTTGGACGCATGCCAAATATCAATACACAGATGACGCTGTGCCCTTAACTTGGCAAGTGGCAACAGATTTAGAATTTACAAAAATTATTTCTTCAGGTTCTGGCCAAACTAACGCAGATGCAGGCTTTACATTCAAGTCAGATCCAACTGGACTCAGTCCAAATCAAAGTTACTACTTCAGATTCCAATCAGGTGTTCATACATCACCCATTGGTAAAACCAAAACGCTTCCCATAGGCGCAGTTTCAGATGTGAAATTGGCTGTGATGTCTTGCTCAAACTATCCAGCAGGATTTTTTAACGTGTACGCAGAAATTGCACGCTCTGACGCTGATGTCGCTATTCATTTGGGAGATTACATTTATGAATACGCCGCAACAGGTTATGCATCTGAAAAAGCTGCAAGCCTAGGTCGCACTTCAGTGCCTAGCAATGAAATTTTGACGCTCAGTGATTATCGATTGAGGCACGCACAATATAAATCTGATGCAGATTCGAAACAATTACACGCTAGCAAACCACTGATAGCAATTTGGGATGACCATGAATTTGCAAACGATGCTTACATAGATGGCGCAGAAAACCATACGCCCGCCACCGAAGGCAGTTTTTCTGCTCGTAAGACAGTTGCCATGCAGGCATATCATGAGTGGATGCCAATTCGCACTGGAACTGACAAAAGCAAAATTTACAGAAGCTTTAATTTCGGAAATTTGCTGAGTCTTCACATGCTTGATACACGTATTATCGGGCGTGAAAAGCAAGTGGACATTACGGACCTAATCAATCCTGCCAAACAAGCTGCAGCAGTTGCCACACTTTCTTCTCCAACTAGGCAGTTAATGGGGGTTGAGCAGGTCCAATGGCTGCAAACTCAAATGGCAGCATCTACAGCAACTTGGCAGGTTATTGGGCAGCAAGTTCTAATGGCAAGAATGGAATTTCCATTGACAATTTTACAAGCGCTGAATTCATCTGACACAAGTCCGCAAGCACAAGCTGCTGGACAGAAAGCCATTACAGACTACCTCACTGCCAAGGGCAAGCAAGCCCAAGCTTATCCATTAACTGCTGTTGAAACAGCAATACTGAACCAACCCAAGCTAGGTTACAACTTAGATGCATGGGACGGCTACCCTGCTGCTCGTGAAATTCTTCTTTCAACAGCAGCTCAATTGAAAAAACGCCTTGTGGTTTTGGCAGGTGACACTCACAACGCATGGCACGCAGATCTGACATTGATGTCAGGCTTGAAAGTTGGCGAAGAATTTGCAACATCGAGTGTCAGTTCTCCAGGCCTTGAAGCTTACCTTTCACTACCACCTGCTCAAATTAAAGGTATTTTTGAAGGTGTTGTGAAAGACTTAAAGTGGATGGATGCTTCGAGACGTGGCTATCTCAAATTAACTGTTTCAAGCAGCCAAGTTCAGGGCGAATGGTTCTTCATTGATACCATTTCAAGTCGAAGCTATAAAGTGGACACACCCACTTCTGCTGAGAAGAGAATTTACAGCGCCTAAATAATCACTGATTCTTGATCAATTTGGCAGAGCCGCTGAGCCTTAAGTCAGTGGCTCTTTTTTTTGAATTCGATTTGTTGAGAACATCCTGAAATTTCGTACTTGATTTGAGGATTAATTAACTTTGCGATCTTGGTCATACATTTGACATAAAGAATTTCTACGATCTTTGATCTGAAGGTAAACCATGATTCAACTTAAAAGTCTAATTGCTGCTCTCTCCTTTGGGCTTGCCGCTCTTGGCGCACAAGCGCAAGCCTGGATCGTTGTGTCGCTTTAAAAGTAATTCGTAAATATCTAGTACAACCAAATGCGTGATTCAAACATTGTTTTGATCATTGGGAGTGCACCTGATGTCACTGCAATAAAGCATTGGGATCTCTCATTTTTCACAAGCTGTGTCGCCATCAACAATGCATGGCAAGTTACACCCGACTGGAACTATCTTATATTTCCAGAAGATTTCCCCGTTGAGCGCCGTCCTCAGTTGCCAGTTGATACCCATCAACAATTAATTACTGCAAATGAATTTGTTCTTCATCAGAATAATTTTGGCGGATTTATTTACGCAGGCGGAACGATGGCATTTACTGCCGGGTATTGGGCACTCGGCGCACTCAAGCCAGACATCATTGCCTATGTTGGCTGTGACATGGTCTATTCTGTCGAAAATGGAAAGTCTAGCCATTTCTATGGAAGTGGCACTGCTGACCCCTTGCGAAACGACATTACGCTTCAATCTTTAGAGGCAAAATCGAATAGGTTGATGGCACTAGCTAACAAGCAAAATTGTGCTGTCTTAAACATGTCATCTTTGCCAGAATCTAGGTTGACATTTCCTCGGCTAGAAAATTCTGACTTTCAGCGATCTTATAGCCATGAAAAATTACTAGCCAACCAAAATCATTTAGTAAACCAACACAAGGTTGGCATGGCACTGGCTGCTGAAAAGAATTTAGGCTATCTCGTTCCTTCTGGTCGCTATTGGGAAACAATGAAAAGCTTCGATCCCATCAAACTTCGGATGATTGATGACATTTGGATTGATAGCTTTAAACAAATTGAATTTTCTCAATTCAACTAGAAAAGTCTTACGTAATGAACAATGAGTTTTACATTCATGGCCAAGTAGCGCTGATTACGGGCGGCAATGTTGGAATTGGCCGCATTACAGCCATTGAACTAGCAAAAAAGGGTTTTAAAGTCATTATTGCGGGTCGTTCGCTTGAAAGAACTCAACCCGTGTTAGATCACATCAACTCGCTAGCAGTTGATGAGCAAGCAATATTCCTTCCTTTAGATTTAGGAAGCTTCTCCTCAGTTAGGGAATGCGTTCGGCTTTTTAATCAACTCAACTTACCCTTGCACCTGCTCATCAATAACGCAGGCGTAGCTGGTCTAAGGGGTTTAACGCAAGATGGTTTCGAGATGACGTTTGGCATTAATCACTTGGGTCACTTTTTGCTAACTCACTTGTTGCTAGAAAAATTGCAATCTTCAGGTCATTCGCGTGTGATTTCAGTATCTAGCCGTGCCCATAAGCGAGCAGCACAGATTGATTGGGATGCTTTGCGTCAGCCTACCAATTCTTGGACAGGCATTCGCGAGTATTCAGTTTCAAAATTAGCCAATTTACTCTTCAGTGCAGAACTGGCAAAGCGTGTTCAAGGAACTTCCGTCTCCACATACTCCCTGCATCCGGGCGTTGTAGATACTGAAATTTGGCGCGCTGTTCCTGATTGGGCTCGTCCATTGCTTCGACTTCGTGGATTTCTAACACCAGAGGAAGGAGCTCGTACAACCTTGCACTGTGCAATGCATGCACCCAAACAAGAGTCAGGCCTGTATTACGCAGACTCTAAACTGATGCAGCCGGCAGGATTGGGGCAAGATCTTGAATTAGCAGCTGAACTATGGGAACGAAGCGAAGAGTGGGTCAACCACATTTAAAAATTCCAATTTGGTTTGAAATAAAACTTCGAAGAATCAATTTTTTATCGTCAACAAGCTGTCACAGAGTGGTCATAAGCTGTGAATATTGCAATTCCATGACAACAGATCACCATCAATGGCCATCGCTATAGAGACCCGAGAACTAAGTAAATCATTCGCTAATTGCAAGGCGCTTGATAAGGTCTCCCTGCAAATATCGGAAGGTGAAATGGTTGCCTTGTTGGGTGCATCTGGATCTGGAAAATCGACTCTCCTAAGACATCTTCCAGGATTTATTACTTCAACCAGCGGTGAAATTGATGTGTTGGGAAAAACCGTTCAAGCCAACGGCCAACGCAAGTCCAATTTCAAAGAAGTTAGAAACAAAATTGGCTTTGTTTTTCAACAATTCAATTTGGTCAATCGTTTGCCCGTGATTACCAACGTTTTAATTGGACTGCTGCACGAAACCCCTTGGTGGCGCAGCTTGTTGATGCGCTTCACAGTTAAACAACGTCAGGCAGCCATAGAGGCTCTAGCCTCAGTGGGCATTGAGCAAACCGCTTGGCAGCGCGCCTCCACACTATCTGGCGGGCAGCAACAACGCGCTGCACTTGCACGCTGCTTGGTCCAAAAAGCCAAAATTATTTTGGCTGACGAGCCCATTGCTTCCCTTGATCCAGAGTCATCTCGCATTGTGATGAACTTGCTTCAAAACATGAACCAAGAGCACCATTGCACCGTGCTTGTTTCGCTCCATCAAGTTGAATTTGCAGTTCGCTATTGCAAACGAACCATTGCTCTTAATGCAGGCCGAGTGGTTTATGACGGCCCCTCTTCAGCATTAACGCCGCAATTGCTGGCAGAGCTGTACGGAAGCAGTGCACAAGAATTCTTTCAAACACAAGCTCTCACTGATTCCTCTATCGGAAACAACTTACAACCAATGAGCTTCGGTAAACACGTTTAACCCCTCTCAACTTTAAAAAGGAATATTCATGATCAAAATAATTAAATCGATGCTGACAGCATTGGCATTGACTGCTGCAACAGTCGCCAGTGCCAATGACATCAAAGAACTCAACTTTGGAATCATTGCAACCGAGAAAGCTAGCGCAATGAAGCAAATGTGGGAACCGTTTTTGGAAGACATGAGCAAATCTGTGGGCATCAAAGTCAATGGTTTCTACGCAACTGACTATGCTGGTGTCATTGAGGCACAACGCTTTAACAAAATTCAACTCGCTTGGTATGGCAACAAAGCCGCAATCGATGCTGTCGATCGCTCACAAGGTGAAGTCTTTGCCCAATTTGTTGATCTCGACGGCACCCCTGGCTATTACTCCTACTTAATTACCCACAAAGACTCGCCCATCAAAACTTTGGATCAAGTTTTGAAAAATGGTAAAGAGTACACCTTTGGCATTGGAGATCCTTCTTCTACCTCGGGCACATTGGTTCCAACTTACTATGTTTTTTCTTTGAACAAATTAGATCCCAAAACACACTTCAAGGTGATGCGCTCCTCCAACCATGAAGGCAATTTTTTAGCCGTTTTGAACAAACAAGTTGACGTGGCTACCAGCAACAGCGAAATGACAGAAAAAATCAAGGAAAAAACGCCAGAGAAGCT
>CAIODE010000545.1 GCA_903856875.1 uncultured Burkholderiales bacterium | reverse complement strand
ACATTTTCTATGCAGGCCCATGCTGCAGACACGATCAAGGTTGGCATCTTGCACAGCCTGTCAGGCACCATGGCTATTTCTGAAACTGTGTTGAAAGACACTGTGTTGATGGCCATTGATGAGATCAACGCCAAAGGCGGTGTGTTGGGTAAAAAATTGGAACCCGTGGTAGTTGACCCCGCATCTAACTGGCCATTGTTTGCTGAAAAAACCAAACAGCTCTTGGGCCAAGACAAAGTGTCTGTGATCTTCGGTTGCTGGACTTCTGTTTCACGCAAGTCTGTGTTGCCAGTGGTTGAAGAAATGAACGGCTTGTTGTTCTACCCCGTTCAGTACGAAGGTGAAGAGCTGTCTAAGAACGTGTTCTACACTGGTGCAGCACCTAACCAACAAGCCATTCCTGCGGTTGATTATTTGATGAGCAAAGACGGCGGCGCTGCCAAGCGTTGGGTCTTGCTTGGTACTGACTATGTGTACCCACGTACCACCAATAAAATTTTGCGCGCTTACTTGAAGAGCAAAGGCGTGAAAGATTCTGACATCGACGAAAAGTACACACCATTTGGCCATTCAGACTATCAAACGATTGTGGCTGACGTGAAGAAATTCGCAACTGGCGGTAAAACAGCTGTGGTGTCCACCATCAACGGTGACTCTAACGTACCTTTTTACAAAGAATTGGGCAACGCTGGCTTGAAGGCCAAAGACGTGCCTGTGGTTGCGTTCTCTGTGGGTGAAGAAGAACTGCGCGGCGTGGACACCAAGCCTTTGGTCGGTCACTTGGCTGCATGGAACTACTTCATGAGCATCAAGAACCCCGCCAACACAGAGTTCACCAACAAGTGGGCTGCTTATGCCAAAGCTAAAAACATTGCAGGTCACAAAGACAAGCCTTTGACCAACGATCCGATGGAAGCCACTTACATTGGTATCAACATGTGGAAACAAGCTGTTGAGAAGGCCAAGACAACGGACGTGGACAAAGTGATTACTGCCATGGCAGGTCAAACTTTCACTGCACCCAGTGGCATCACATCCAAAATGGATGAGAAAAACCACCACTTGCACAAGTCAGTGTTCATTGGCGAAATCAAGGCTGACGGCCAATTCAATGTGGTTTGGAAAACACCAGGCCCTGTGAAAGCCAAGCCATGGAGCCCGTTCATTCCTGGCAACGACGTGAAGCCTGACGAACCCGTCAAGAAGTAATTTGAGAAGCTCGTCCTAGAGGAAGGACGGCTTCGTCCTTCCTCTTTTTTTTGTATGTCGAAAAGACGAAAAATGATTCGATTAAGAACTTGGCCAGTGGTTTTTTTGCTGGTGTCATCTATGGCAATGGCTATATTGGCCAGCCCTGCAAACGCAATGAGTCTTGCAGAGATGAAGGGATTGGTTGACGGAGAGACCGATCAAAGGATTGAGACCCTGAACAAAGTGGTTGCGCAGGGCGATGAGAATACATTGGTCTTCTTGCAAGCTCTGGCGGACGATGCCGTCAAAGTTGCGGGTGACAAAATTTGGATTGTTCGTGACATTTTTGGCAATGGCAAAGCACTTGATCCACTCACTGGACAGAAACAGGACTTGCCTGCAGATGCTCAAGATGTGGTGAGCAATAACCGCTTTCGCAGTGAGATTGAAACAGCCTTAGCGGCTTTGAAGTTATTCAGCAGCGATGTGAAGCTGCGTCAGCAAGCTGTGAAAGCTTTGCTCAAAGAGCCTGACGCAAGCAAGCTGCCTATTTTGAACAAGGCGTTGGCGCAAGAGCAAGACACCAAGATTCAAAACCTTTTGCAACTGGCCAAAGCGGCTGCTCAACTTGGCGATGCAGATGCAGCTGTTCGTTTAGGCGCTGCACAGCGCTTGGCTGAAAGTCAAACACCCGATACGCAACTGCTGTTGAATGAGCGTTTGGCCCAAGAAACTGATGCACAAGTTAAAGCGCAACTGCGAAAATCTCTTGCTGCCATTGAAGGTGCTTTGAAAACTGGCGAACGCTTAGGTGCGTTGTTCACGGGTGCCAGTTTGGGTTCTATTTTGTTGCTGGTGGCACTTGGCCTAGCCATCACCTATGGCCTTATGGGTGTGATCAACATGGCTCATGGCGAACTCATGATGATTGGCGCTTATGCCACCTATGTGGTGCAGGTGTTGTTCCGTCAATATCTGCCCTCGTATTTTGATGCCTACTTGTTGTTGGCAGTGCCTTTGTCATTTATCGCATCTGCCTTGGTGGGCGCTTTTTTAGAACGAACCGTGTTGCGTCATTTGTATGGCAGGCCTCTAGAGTCGCTGTTAGCCACATGGGGCATCAGCCTGATTTTGATGCAGGCTGTGCGTTCCTTGTTCGGTGCGCAAAACGTGGGTGTTGAAAACCCTGCTTGGATGAGTGGTGGTATCCAGGTCCTCTCCAATTTAAGCTTGCCCTACAACCGTTTGGTCATCATTGCATTTGCGGCTGCGGTGCTACTGGCCATGACCTTGGTCATTGGCAAAACTCGCTTGGGTCTGTTTGTACGAGGTGTCACCCAAAACCGGCCTATGGCTTCGTGCATGGGCGTGAACACTGCGCGCATTGACACCTATGCCTTTGCCTTGGGTTCTGGCATTGCAGGACTTGCGGGTTGTGCACTCAGCCAAGTTGGCAATGTGGGGCCAGATTTGGGGCAAAGCTATATCGTTGATGCTTTCATGGTGGTAGTGCTGGGCGGTGTGGGGCAGTTGGCTGGCACTGTTTACGCCGCTTTAGGTCTGGGTTTGGTGAACAAGCTGCTTGAAGGCGTCACAGGCGCTGTGCTTGCCAAAATTTGTGTGCTGGTGTTCATCATCATCTTCATCCAAAAACGCCCACAAGGTATTTTTGCCATGAAGGGTCGGAGCGCGGAGGCTTGAGATGAGTACTGTGAACCTTTCAAAAATGGCTTTGCCCGGACGTGAACCTTTGTTCACTCGCACTGGTTGGTCTGCCTTTCTGCTGGCACTGTTGTTTGTGGGCTTGTGCGTGCCGCTGATGAACCTGGTGGTCCCACAGGGGCACTGGTT
>CAIODE010000544.1 GCA_903856875.1 uncultured Burkholderiales bacterium | reverse complement strand
TGAAAGGCATTTTGGTCAAGAACGTTTCTAAAATGCATCCATTGCTGTCGAACTGCTTGCGCCTCACTGTCGGAACCCCCGCAGAAAACGCACGCATGTTGGCAGCACTCAAGGAATCTTTATGAGTACACCCCGCGTTGCAGAAGTCACGCGCAAAACTGCTGAAACTCAAATCAGAGTCAAAGTCAATTTGGATGGCACCGGTCAAGCCAGCTTGTCTACGGGCATTGGCTTTTTTGACCACATGCTTGATCAAATTGCACGCCATGGCCTCATCGATTTGGAAATTGAGGCCAAAGGCGACCTGCACATTGACGGCCATCACACGGTCGAAGATGTCGGTATCACTTTGGGCCAAGCGGTTGCAAAAGCCGTGGGCGATAAAAAAGGCTTGCGCCGTTACGGTCATGCCTATGTTCCGCTTGACGAAGCGCTGTCACGAGTGGTCATTGACTTTTCGGGGCGCCCTGGTTTGGTCAATCACGTGCCTTTCACCAGCGGCATGGTGGGTGGCTTTGACACGCAGCTCATGCACGAATTCTTTCAAGGCTTCGTGAACCATGCCTTGGTCACCCTGCACATTGACAACTTGCGCGGCGAAAATGCGCACCACCAAGCTGAAACCGTGTTCAAAGCTTTTGCGCGCGCGCTGCGTGCGGCGCTTGAAATTGATCCTCGTTCGGTCGGCGTTATACCTTCAACAAAGGGTTCGCTCTGAGCATGTCCCCCAATTCAGTGGCCGTGGTGGATTACGGCATGGGCAATTTGCGCTCAGTGGCTCAAGCGGTCATTCATGCTGCTCAAGACACTGGCGCAGAGGTGAAAATCACCTCCAACCCGCAGGATGTACGAGATGCCACGCGTGTGGTGCTACCCGGACAAGGGGCTATGCCAGATTGCATGCGTGAACTGCGCGACTCAGGTTTGCTTGAAGCGGTGTTAGATGCGGCAGCCAAAAAGCCTTTGTTTGGTGTTTGCGTAGGCATGCAGATGTTGCTGGACCACAGTGATGAGGGCGATGTAGCAGGCCTGGGCCTTATTCCTGGCAAGGTGGTCAAGTTTGATTTGGCTGGCAAGACGCAGGCCGATGGCAGCCGCTTCAAAGTTCCTCAAATGGGATGGAATGAGGTCAATTTCTCCCATCACGAGGGTGTCCAGCACCCGGTTTGGGGCAAGATTCTCAGTGGCAGCTATTTCTATTTTGTACACAGTTTTTACGCAAAACCCGATAATGCAGGTCATGTTGCAGCACAAACTGACTATGGTGGGCTTTTTGCTTGTGCCATTGCGCGCGATAATTTGTTTGCAACGCAGTTTCACCCAGAGAAAAGTGCCGACCAAGGTTTGGCCCTTTATCGGAACTTTTTGCAGTGGCAACCCTGATTTTTTTGACCATTTTTCCAATTTCATTTTTCTTCACTCTAGCGCTACCCCTTAGCCATGATTCTGATACCTGCAATTGATCTCAAAGACGGCCATTGCGTTCGCCTCAAACAAGGCGACATGGACCAAGCCACCACTTTCGGTGAGGACCCTGCGGCCATGGCCCAAAGCTGGCTGGACAAAGGTGCAAGACGCTTGCACTTGGTCGACCTCAATGGTGCCTTTGCTGGCAAGCCACAAAACTTCGCGGCCATCAAATCCATTCTCAAAGCCGTGGGTGGCGAGATCCCGGTTCAGTTGGGGGGTGGTATTCGAGATTTAGACACCATCGAAAAATACATCGATGGCGGCTTGCGCTACGTCATCATTGGCACGGCAGCCGTCAAAAACCCCGGCTTTTTGCGCGATGCCTGCAGCGCTTTTGGGGGACACATCATTGTGGGCCTCGATGCCAAAGACGGCAAAGTGGCCACCGACGGTTGGAGCAAGCTCACCGGCCACGAAGTGGTCGACCTGGCCAAAAAATTTGAAGACTGGGGCGTCGAGTCCATCATCTACACCGACATTGGCCGCGACGGCATGTTAAGTGGCATCAACATCGATGCCACTGTGAAGTTGGCCCAAGCCCTTACCATTCCGGTCATTGCTTCTGGCGGTTTGTCCAACATGGCCGACATCGAGCAGCTTTGTGCTGTCGAAGAGGAAGGTGTAGAGGGCGTTATTTGCGGCCGAGCCATTTACTCTGGCGACCTTGATTTCCAAGCAGCCCAGGCACGGGCCGATGAACTTAACGACTGATACTTTTCAAGGCCATGCAGGTTGGCGCTGGTCATTGCCTCAAGGCGACAGTGTGTTTGTGGCTCAGCAGGGTGCTCAGGTCTTGTCTTGGCAGACTGGCGGTCGCCAGCGTTTGTATTTAAGCCCTAGCTCAGTTTGCAATGGCACCACCGCCATTCGCGGTGGCATTCCGGTTTGCTTTCCGCAATTCAATCAACGTGGTTCCTTGCCCAAACATGGCTTTGCACGCAACATGGCTTGGCGTTTGATCAACGAGCAAAGTCAGGAGCACCAAAAAATATTTGAGTTATCAGACAATGCGCAAACCCAAGCCCTGTGGCCTTTTCAATTCAAAGCGCAACTCAATGTATCGCTGGGTGTTCAGAGTTTGAAAATTCAGCTCAATGTTCAAAATCCGGGTCATCAAACGCTTGGCTTCACGGGCGCCTTGCACACCTACTTTGCGGTGAATCACATTGACCAAGTGAGATTGCTTGGGCAAGAGAATCAAGCCGAATGGGATGCTGTGAACGACACGCACCAAAAATGTCTAGGCCAACTCACATTCAAAACCGAATTTGATCGGGTCTACGACGTCGCAACGAAAAATCAGCCCACCTGGGTTTTGCACGATGGCAATGAACAACTGCACATTTCCCAAAGCGCCTCATGGGGCCAAAGCGTGGTTTGGAATCCGGGTGCTGAAAAATGCAGCCAACTCACAGACATGCCTGCTTTGGGCTATCAACGCATGATATGCGTTGAAGCGGCGCGCGTCACATCTTCTATCGAGGTCCCGCCTTCTCAGCAATGGGAAGCTTGGCAACAATTCACAGTCTCAACACCATGCTAGCCAAACGCATCATTCCTTGCCTTGACGTCACGGGCGGCCGTGTGGTCAAAGGCGTTAACTTTGTGGAACTTCGCGATGCAGGCGACCCGGTCGAAATTGCCGCAAGGTACAACCAACAAGGTGCCGATGAACTCACCTTCTTGGACATCACTGCTACCAGCGATGGCCGCGATCTAATTCTTCACATCATTGAAGCGGTGGCCTCACAGGTTTTCATTCCACTCACAGTGGGCGGCGGTGTCAGAACCGTTGAGGATGTGCGCCGCTTGCTCAATGCCGGCGCCGACAAAACCAGTTTCAACTCAGCCGCCATTGCCAATCCGCAGGTCATTCGCGATGCGTCACAAAAGTATGGCGCGCAGTGCATTGTGGTGGCCATCGACGCCAAGCGCCGTCATGGCAATGACGTCACATTGCGCGGTGAAGGCTGGGACGTATACAGCCACGGCGGCCGGCAAAACACCGGCTTAGACGCTGTGCAGTGGGCTGCCAAAATGGCCGAATTTGGCGCTGGCGAAATTTTGCTCACCAGCATGGACCGCGATGGCACCAAGTCAGGCTTTGATTTGGCCCTGACCAAAGCTGTGAGCGATGCGGTGCAAGTGCCCGTCATTGCTTCCGGCGGCGTGGGCAATTTGGACCATCTGGCCGATGGCGTGCAGCAAGGTGGTGCCGATGCCGTGCTGGCCGCCAGTATTTTTCACTATGGCGAATACACCGTTCAGGAAGCCAAGCTGCGCATGCGCGAGCGGGGCATTCCTGTCCGTTTGTAAACAAACGCGAGCCCAAGGCTAAGACAAGTGGTAGATTCTCCCCATGAAATGGCTTGATCAAATTAAATGGGACGCGCAGGGTTTGGTGCCCGTTATCGCCCAAGAAGCCAGCACGGGCGATGTGCTGATGTTCGCTTGGATGAACCGTGAGGCGCTTGAAAAAACCGCCGAGCTCAAGCGCGCGGTGTATTTCAGCCGATCTCGCAACAAACTTTGGTTCAAAGGCGAAGAGTCTGGCCATGTGCAAACCGTGCACGACATGCGATTAGATTGCGACAACGATGTGGTGCTACTCAAAGTGACGCAATTGGGACATGAGCCTGGCATTGCATGCCATACCGGCCGTCACAGTTGTTTTTTCCAGGCGTATCAAAATGGCGAATGGGTCGCCACCGAACCGGTCTTGAAAGACCCTGAATCTATTTACAAGTGAGCACTCGTTGCCAAAATCATGAGTTCAACCGATGCCTTGGCCCGCTTAGCGGCCGTGATTGAAAGTCGCAAACCAGCCAATGGCGGCGACCCCGAAAAAAGTTATGTAGCGCGTTTGCTGCACAAAGGGCCAGACGCCTTTTTGAAAAAAATTGGCGAAGAAGCCACAGAAACAGTCATGGCAGCCAAAGACATGGACCACGGTGGCGATGCTCACAAGCTGGTGGGTGAGGTGGCCGACTTGTGGTTTCACAGCATGATTGCCTTGGCGCACTATGGTTTGTCTCCCGCCGATGTGGTGGCCGAACTCAGCCGCCGTGAGGGCTTAAGTGGCCTGGAGGAAAAAGCCGTGCGCAAAGCGGAACAACGTGAAAAATCAGGTGAATGATGCAAGACCCTAACTGTCTCTTCTGCAAAATCATTGCGGGAAAAATCCCCTCCAAAAAAGTCTTTGAAGATGAGCATGTTTTTGCTTTTCATGACATCGCACCTTGGGCACCAATTCATTTTTTGATGGTTCCCAAGTTGCATATTCCGTCGATGGCTCAAATAACCCCAGAACATTCGGTCTTAATGGGACATTTAATGGCCTTGGCCCCCAAACTGGCTTTGGAGCAGGGCTGTCGCCCTTATCCAGAGGGTGGTTACAGAATTGTGACCAACACGGGCGCCGAAGGTGGG
>CAIODE010000543.1 GCA_903856875.1 uncultured Burkholderiales bacterium | reverse complement strand
GAGCCAATTGCAGACGCATTCGCCAGCCGCCAGAGAAACTGTTAACAGGTTGATCCAATTCGGCCGTTCGGAATCCCAAACCCAAAATCAAAGATTGAGCTCTTGGCACGGCGTCATGTTCGCCGGCATCTGCCAAGTCCACGTGAGCATGTGCCATCGCCATGCCATCTTCTGACAGTTCAGCTGCATGCAGCACAGCACGCAACTCTGCCAATTTTGTATCGCCGCCCAGCACAAAATCCGTTGCACTTTCTTCTGTCTCTGGCATGTCTTGGGCCACCTGAGCCAATCGCCATTGCTTGGGAATAGAAAAGTCGCCACCGTCCTCATGCAAACTGCCATTGAAGAGCGCAAACAGGGTTGATTTGCCAGCGCCATTGCGGCCCACCAAGCCTACTTTTTCTCCTGGATTGAGTGTGACGGAAGCCGCATCTAGCAAGACTTTGGCGCTGCGGCGCAGCGTGACATTTTTCAGTTGAATCATGAAAGGGTTTGAGCATCGGCCGCGCTCAAGTGGCGACCGAGGAAGATCAGTTCTGGATTGGGATGTGTTTTAAAAGAAGGTACGGGCAGGAAACCCAAGGCTTTGTAGAGGGCTAAACCCGTCACATTGCTTTGCCATGTACTCAATACTGCTTGATCATAGCCTTGCATGCGTGCTTTTTTGAACAAGTTGCGAATTAAGACTTGAGACGCGTCCTTGCCACGCAGTGTGGGCTGAATGAACAGTCGCTTGATTTCGCAAGATCCTGTCATGATTTTGAGTCGATTTTCAGCAGGGCTTCTTTGGTTAGCAACAACACTTGATCTTCACCCGCGCTAGTCTCTAGCCAGACCGCTTCAAGTTTTGGAAAAGCAGCTTCAAAGTGCTCGCGCTCATTGCCAATTTCCAGAACCAAAATGGCTTGATCGTTCATGCGGTCTGGCAAGTCAAGGAACAACTGACGAATGAAATCCATGCCATCTGTGCCGCCGGCCAAAGCCAAAAGCGGCTCTGCTTTGAACTCGGCAGGCAGTTCTTGCATGCTGGCTTCACACACATAAGGCGGGTTGCAAACGATGCAATCAAATGTTTGCGTAAGACCATGAAGGCCATCACTTTCGACAAGTTGAATGCGATTTGAAAGCTGGTGTTTGTCTACATTGATTTTGGCCACGGCCAAGGCGTCCTTTGAGATGTCAGCCCCCGTCACTTCAATGTCTGAGTAGGCCATGGCACACAAAACAGCCAAACTGCCATTGCCAGTGCAGAGGTCTAAAAAAGAATGTGAAGTCTCCGACAACCAAGCATCAAAGGCGCCCTCTGCAATCAGCTCTGCAATGAAACTGCGCGGCACAATGCTGCGCTCATCCACATAAAAGGGAATGCCTTGAAGCCATGCTTCTTGCGTGAGGTAAGCCGCTGGTTTGCGAGTTTGAATTCGTTGAGCAATCAGGCCTTGGCAAGCTTCGATTTGATTTTGCGAAATATGCCCCAAATCAAATTGGGTATGGGCTGAAGTCACTTGCTGTTGCAAGCCGAGAACGTCCTCGTTTAAATCCAGATCTAAGGGCAGTTTGAGTTGCCACAAAACAAGCCAAGCGGCCTCATCTTGCGCATTCAAGGTGCCATGGCCATATGCGACTTTGGCTTGATCAAGTTGATCG
>CAIODE010000542.1 GCA_903856875.1 uncultured Burkholderiales bacterium | reverse complement strand
TGGGCATTGCTTGTGACTGCGCTCTTGCTAATGCCAAAAACTGCGCCAGAGAATCGGCAGACACACCACTTAGCGTGAGGGTGGCGCGTGAGCCTTCAATGTTGACCCTAGCGCCACCGCCTAAAAGTTCGGCGGCTGCTTTTTGCAAAAGGCTGCTGGCTTCATTGGGTTTGATGCGGGGCGATTTTTGCAAAGTTTGCGCTTGCGTTTGCATGGCCTTTAGTTGCTGAGTTTGCGCATCGAGTTGCGACAATTGAAGCGGCACTTCGCGCAAAGTTTTCAAAGTGGGTGCCAAGTTCCATGTCCAAAGCATGAGCGCCAGAAATACAGCAGCCAATCCCAAAAGGCGTTGACGATCTTTCTCAGGAAGCGCTTGAAAGATGTTCAAGAATTTCATGCTCAAAACCCTGCCTTCGTGCCAACGATGCGCCATTGCGTACCACTGAGTTGAGCGTCCAAGCCTTGGTTGCGAAGGGTCTTGGCAAACTCGCTGTTTTGCGCTTCCGTCAATTCCAAACCCTGAAGCCGAGTTTCGCCATTGGCTTGAACTTGATAGTCAAGATTGGAAATACTTTGGCCAGCTGGCAGCGCTGAGCCAACTGCTTGTAGCACCCACTCCAGATCGCGAACTGAAACTGCGCCTGAGTTACGTTGCAAGCGTTCGAGTTCTCTGGCCATTTGCAGCGGCGCATCAACCACCGTGACGTTGGGGAAGCTTTGTGTGAGGATGGATTTTTGCAAATCTTTTTGCAACTTGACTTGCGCATTGAGTTGCCATGCCGCCACGTTCAGACCCACACATTGCGCTAGCACCAGCAAGCCCAAGCTCCAACGCGCAGGTTTCCATGCCTCAGCCTTGGCAAACGTTTGCCACAGTCGATTGGCTTTTTGAAGCCAGCGCGCAGAACCGTGCGCTGCAAATTCAAACTGCGCCAAGTCCCAATTGGCAGCACCGGCTTTTGCATAGCGTTGCACGGCAGTGACCACTTCGATGCGCCATGTGTTGAAACGCTCTGAAAAAGCAGCTTGATGGTGTGATTGCAATTGGCGCAAAGCATTTTGCGCAAGGTCCGCCACGGCAGGGTCGGCTTGAATCGTCAGGTGCGAGGGAATGTCTTGTGCACTGGCCAAAGACTGAAGTTGTTCGGTCCAATATTTCATGCCGGCAAGAAGCGGCAAGCGCCATGCGCCTTGGGCGTCATTCACCCAAAGCCAAGCGTCTTCAGGCGTGCCGCTGACCCAAGCCGAAACTTCACCCTTCACGGTGCTAGGTGCCCACTCCGGCACGATGCGGTGCACCACATGGCCCATGGCTTGAAGCTGCGACAAATGGTGCTTTAACCAAGCCTTGTTGCAAGCGGCCACCCAGCCTGGCAAGTTGGCCTCCCATTCAGCTTGCATGGACAAATGCATGGCCTCGGGCTCATCGAGCAAGGGCTCTTCCATCAAACCTTGCAGCGCAGCGCTTAAGCGGCTGGCTTGCCTTTGAAGCCCCACCGGCAGCGCGATGCGGTGCCAAGAAAGCGCAGCTGCTGGCACGATGGCCCAAATTTCTTTGTCGCGAGCGCCAGCCGTTTGAGTCGGCAAGACTGTTTGGGAGTAAGTTGCGCCGGTTTCAGAGTGAAGCGGCAGCGTGAAAATGAGTGTGCTCATGGCTGGCTTGATTGTAGAAGCGACTCGCGGTTTGGGGGCGGGAGTATTCCCGCAATTTTTTGCCGCCACACAAATGTCACATTGCCAGCGTCTCGCAGGATCAAGGCGGTTTCCTCTTGGGTTCGATCTTCCATGCGCAAGCGCCCCCAAACTTCAAAAAACCGGGTACCCACGGTATGCCATCGCGCTTCCAGGGTTTTGCCGCCCAAGGCCTTGCTGGCATCGGTTAAGTTGCTGAAGTGCGAACGTGTGCGTTGTTGCACAAACTGCTGCGCTGCTGAGAGTTCCAAACCAGGCACTGTGGCATAAATGACTTCGGCGCTGGCCGTATTCAGATTCACGGGCGTGACCTCGGGCAAGATGGTCACATAGGGGGTTAAGCGCTGAACTGTTTCTGGGCTCAGACCTAGCCACTGCAATTGTGTGATTTGCTGGGGAAGCAGGGCAGAACCGCTTGCCATGTCCTGGGACGCCTGGCCCATTGCCGGGTTTGACAGGCGAGCAGATTGAGCGGCTGCGCGCCATGTTGTGGCCAGTCTTTCTAGCTCGGCGCGCGGCAAATCCAAGACATTGAAGAGCCTTACTAGGGCCATTTGCATAGGCTCATTCAATTTGGCGTTGACTTTGCCGTCGCTGGCCTCAAACCAATTTGTCAAATTGATGCGGCTCTGTGCATCGGTGATTTGGCCCGACAAAAAAACTTCAGGGTCGCCCTCGCGAAGTTGCTGATCTTGCGCCAGAAATGTCGACAGTTTGGCTTCCTTCAGGGGCAATGCCCAAGGCTCTGCCAAATGGTCTGCGGTGCCACTGCCTGCATTGGCTGCACTGCCTGTACTTCCCATGGTTCCCGAGTTGGCTGCAGAGCCTGCGACGCCTGCCATGGCATCTTCTCGCAAGATCAGACGTGACCAATCTAAAGCACCGTTTAAAAGCCAAGATGACTGCACCCTGTGCCGCTCTGCGCTCTCAACTTCCACATGTCGCCATTGCTGCCAAAGCGCCACACTGGCCAGTGTGGCTACCAAGGTCACCACCAGCATGGCGCTGATGAGCGCGGCGCCGCGTTGCGCGCTCAGACTGGTGGTTTGTTTAAGCCCGCTCATTGTTTGGCCACCGTGAAAGTGGGCCGGACCCAATCCAAGGTCAATTTGCCTTGCACTTGCGCGTTGTCAGCCAAATCAATCACCAAGCGAATGCCTTCTGGCAACATGCTGGCGTTGCTTAAATTGTTGGCGCCAGCGGCGTTGGCTGCGCTTGAGAGTGGGTTGCTCCACGCGCCATCACGGTGGTAATAAATTTGCCAACTGCGAATGGCATGCACCAAGACTTCGTGCGCATTGTTGGGCATGGGGTTGCCGGCCGATTCACCCCAGACCTGCGCTTGCGTCCATGCTTGAGCCCAAGCGTCGCGTTGGGTGAGCGGGGCCGATTGCCAACGTGTCCATTGTCCATTGCCCAGGGTCCATGCCACCACCTGCATGCCCGCTTGCGGGTCTTGTGAATGCTGCCGAGTGATGCGCAGCACACGCCCATCCCAGTCGAGTGCGGGTGTGTTTTGCAAGGTGACCATGTTGTCAAGATCGGTACGCCATTGCGCCAAACCGACTTGCCATGTTTGGTTGGCATCGCTGCGTGTTTGTAAGGCTACTTGCGCTTTCGACATGCCATCCAAACCACGCCATGAAATGAGGGCCATGAGCGCCAAGATAGCGCTGGCCACCAGCACTTCAATCAGCGTAAAACCTGCAATGGCTTTGAGCTTCGACGCTTTGAAATTCGGCTTTTTAAATGAGGGGTCAATGCCTAACATCAATAGCGCCCCATGACCGTTGAGAGCTGAAGCAGGGGTGTACTGTCTAAACCATTGCGCTGAACAACTTTGGCGTCAACCCTTCTGAAATTGGGATTGGGCGTGACTTGCACCGACAAATTCACTTGCAAATCTAAGCCAGCTTGCAAGCAACTGGCGTTGCTTTCTCCTACGGGGGGCACTTGCCTAGACAAACGCAAGCGACTGAACTCGTTTTCAGCGCAAATTTGAGCCAACCATTGGGTAGATTGGCGCGAAGCATTTCTGCTCAAAGCATCGGTAGAGCGCAAGCCCGCCATGAGTGCAATGGCCACAATGCCCAAAGCGACCAACACCTCAATGAGCGTGAAGCCTTGGGTGCTTTGTGATTTTGGTCGAACAGGGGCAGGTCTGAAATTCACGGTGCTGCTCGCTTCACTGCAAAGGGCCTGAGCCCATCGGTGCTGACCCACAGTTGAAAATCTTTCACACGCAGCGACACGCTTTGAGGACCGATGATGGGGTCGGGGCCTAAGACCACCAATGCGTTGGCGGCCACTTGAATTTGCGGCGAGAGCCATTGTTCCGAAAGTGTTTTGGGGGGCAAACCATCAAACACAAAAGCGCTTGGACTGCCGTTGTTGCTAAGCGACTGAAGGTGCCATTTCACGGGCACACCGCTGGCTCTAGACCTGGCCCTTGCAGATTCAAACAGAGCCGCCAAACGCTCTGCATCTCGCTCCAGCACGGTTTCAGCAGAGTCACGCAAACTGAAGCTGACTGCCGCTGTGCCAATGGCTATCAGCGCAATGACCACCAGCAATTCAATTAAGGTGAAGCCATGTGATGCACGCATCGGAATTTATTGCCAGCTGCCAATGTCGGCATTCACGCCTTCACCGCCCGATTGACCATCAGCGCCCCATGACATCACGTCGATCTCGCCTTTGAGGCCAGGATTGAGGTACTGATAAGGCCTGCCCCAAGGATCAGCGGGTAATTTGTCTAAGTAGCTTTTCCAATTGGTAGGCAAAGGCTCGGCTGACGGCCTGACCACCAAAGCTTGCAGACCTTGTTCGGCGGTGGGAAAGCGCTGGTTGTCGAGTTTGTAGAGTTTCAGAGCCTGGACCAAGTTGCCCACATCGGTTCGTGCCGCTGTGACGCGGGCATCGTCGGCGCGGCCTAAAACGCTGGGCACCACCAAGGCCGCCAAGATGCCAATGATGGCCAGAACCACCATGAGCTCGATCAAGGTGAAGCCGCGCTGTTTTCTAGCTTGGCTGCAGCGCAGTGGCGTTGTGGTGTTCAAATTTTGAACATCGGTGGCTGAATTTTGGATTTCTAATTTCATAGCAAAAACGCTCTCTGCTTTTTTTCACACTTCTCCATCATAATCCCCTCATGTTGCAAGTCATTCAAGGCAATTCCAAATCATTCTGGCCCGCGCTTTGTGCATTGGGACTAGGGGCTTTGGCCGCCTACACAGCCGTTGCATGGATTTTGCAAATTCAAAGCATTTCGGTGGCCCCTTCAGCGGTGCCCAATGCCACGCAAGCGGCTGCCTCCCAAATGGCTCAAAATGCCATTCAAAGTAGCCATGTTGCTGCCGCTTTAGGAGCTCCCAAAGCGGCAGAGGGCCAGTCTGGCGTCAATGCCAACGCCTCATCAGACCATCAATGGTCTTTGTTGGGGGTGGTGGCTGGTGCATCCGGCAAGGGCAGTGCGTTGTTGGCGGTTGACGGTCAGCCCCCCAAAGCCTTTTTGCCTGGCCAAACGGTGGCGCCAGGTTGGGTCTTGCATTCTGTGGGGCACAGGCTTGCGCGTTTGGCGCCTAGCCAGCAAGATACACCCACTGTGACTTTGGAACTGCCTAAAGCCGAAAACTAAGCCATCGCGCTTAGAAAATCAGCCCTGGTTTTCTGCTGAATTTAAGCAGACTGCTGCAAGAACATTCTGTAGACCGGGTTGAGTGTTTCTTCCACCCAAGGGTAGCCCAAAGTGCTCAAGAATTTATCGAAAGCCTTGCCGTCTTTTTCGGGCACTTGAAGGCCTACCAAAATGCGGCCGTAATCAGCACCTTGGTTGCGATAGTGAAACAGGCTGATGTTCCAGCCAGGGCGCATGAGGTTTAAGAATTTGAGCAAAGCACCGGGTCGCTCTGGAAATACAAAACGCATGAGGCGTTCGTTTTGCGCCAAGCTGGTGTGCCCGCCCACCATGTGCCGAATGTGTTCTTTGGCCAAATCGTCGTGCGTCAAATCCAAGTTTTCAAAACCATGTTTTTTGAAGTTGTTGGAGATCTTGGTGCTCTCGCCCGCGCCTTGTGTGGTGAGACCCACAAACACATGCGCATTGGTAGCATCGCTGATGCGGTAGTTAAATTCTGTGACATTGCGCGGGCCACCTGGCAAGTTGCCAATCAGCTCGCAAAAGCGTTTGAAACTGCCGCGCTCTTCAGGAATGGTGACTGCAAAAATGGCTTCACGCTCTTCGCCCACTTCGGCGCGTTCGGCCACAAAACGCAGGCGGTCAAAGTTCATGTTGGCGCCGCACAAAATGGCCGCGTAGGTTTCGCCTTTGGTTTTGTGTTTCGCAACGTACTGTTTGATGGCGGCCACTGCCAATGCACCAGCAGGTTCCACAATAGACCGTGTGTCTACAAACACATCTTTGATGGCGGCGCAAACTGCGTCCGTGTCTACCGTCATGTAGTCGTCGACCAAACCGCGCGTGACACGGAAAGTTTCTTCGCCTACTAACTTTACTGCAGTGCCATCAGAGAACAAACCGACATCGTTCAAGGTGACGCGTTTTTTGGCATTCACAGATTGAATCATGGCGTCAGAGTCGTTCATCTGAACGCCAATGACTTTGATGTCGGGTCGCACCGCTTTGATGTAATTGGCCACGCCAGAAATGAGGCCACCACCACCAATGGCCACAAACACGGCATCCAAACGGCCTTGGTGTTGGCGTAACATTTCCATGGCAATGGTGCCTTGGCCTGCAATGACTTCTGGATCGTCAAATGGATGGACGAAAGTGAGGCCCATTTTTTTCTCAAGCAAGACTGCGTGCTTGAACGCGTCGGAGTAACTGTCTCCCACTAAAACCACCTCGCCGCCCAAAGCTTTCACGGCTTCAATTTTCATTTGCGGTGTGGTGGTGGGCATCACAATGAAAGCACGGCAACCCAGTTTGCTTGCACCCAAGGCAACCCCTTGTGCATGGTTGCCCGCAGAAGCGCAAATGACGCCCTTTTTCAGTTGAGCTGGTGTGAGGTGCGCCATTTTGTTGTAAGCACCGCGCAGTTTGAAACTGTGCACCGCCTGTTGGTCTTCTCGCTTCAGTAAAACGGTGTTGTGCAGGCGCTTGCTCAAATTTTTGGCAGGCTCTAAAGCCGATTCCGTCGCAACGTCATAAACACGTGCATTCAGAATTTTTTTCAGGTAATCGGAAGGTTTGAGATTTTTCGCAGTCATACCCGAATGATAGCGGGCGAAAAAAATGCCCCGAGCCTTGCGACTCGGGGCAAATCCACCTTTTCGGAGGGTGGAGGAGACAATGGGTTCATGCTTGAAGAACTAAAAAAGCACAACTGTTCGAAATTCTACATAAAAAATGTTGCAGTGCAACACCTTTTCAAAAGCTTTACGATGACGAGCAAGTCAACCTGGAAAATTTGAAGAAAGAATTCACCAAAATGGAATGCACAGTTAGCTGGACCGGCGCCTCAGGCTCGCGCTCAGGCATGGGATTTGTAGCCGAAACAGGCAGTGGGCATGTGTTGGTGATGGACGGCGCACCGGATGCCACCAAACCTGAAAACGGTGGGCAAAACTTGGCCCCTCGCCCTATGGAAACCGTGCTAGCAGGAACTGGGGGGTGCACCGCCTACGATGTTGTTTTGATTTTGAAGCGGGGTCGGCATGATGTTCAGGGCTGTTCCGTCAAGCTCACTTCTGAAAGGGCAGACACCGACCCCAAGGTGTTCACCAAAATTCACATGCACTTCACTGTCAAAGGCAAGGGCATTCCGGCTTCTGCCATTGAGCGCGCTGTGGCCATGAGCCATGAGAAATATTGCTCTGCCAGCATCATGTTGGCCAAGACAGCCGAGATAAGCACCAGCTTTGAGCAAATTGAGGTCTAAGTTCGCCATGTGGGTTGCATGACGATCCGAGGCTTAAATGCGATGCGCTACCGTGGTCATCACTTTGGCCGCTGCGCCCATGATGCGTTTGACGGGTTCGGGTAAAGCCGCCGCACCTGCTTTTTGGGCCATGCGCGCATGGGCGGCTTCGTCGGTCTTCATTTGCGCCACGATGGCTTTGGAGGCCAAGTCATGGGCGGGCAATTGAGACATGTGCTGTGCAAGGTGCGCTTCCACTTGATTTTCAGTTTCCACCACAAAGCCTAAGCTGAGCTTGTCGCCGCCCAGTTTGCCCGCGCCATAGCCGATGGCGAAAGCGCCGGCATACCAGAGGGGGTTGAGCAAGGAAGGGCGGCTGTTGAGTTGCTCCAAACGCTCCATGGTCCAAGCCAAATGATCGGTTTCTTCGCGGCAGGCAGCATCGAGCTTGGCACGCAGAACGGGGTCTTTGCAGGCCAGGGCTTGCCCGCTGTAAAGGGCTTGGGCACATACCTCGCCGACATGGTTAACACGCATCAGGGCCGCAGAGAGTGACTTTTCTGCCTCTGTGAGCTGGGGCGGTTCAGCTGGCGCAAGCATTTGCCCGTCGGGCAGCTGCTCTAGCAGGTTGGGGGGCTTGGGTGTGGCCCTTGAGGCCCTAGGTGTTGCAAAAAGGGTGCGCAGGGCGCTGTCAGCGGCAAGGATCAAAGCATCGGCATTCATAGGAATAAGTTTAGCCCTCTTGTTGTGCTCAAGCAACAATAAACCTTGGTTTAGAGTGATTTTCTTTGCGAACCGGTCCCACCTCTGGTGCAATAGACCCAACTTCCCTAACGGAGGTTGGCTCATGGGTCACGGTGGTTTGCAATGTCGCAAACACTTGACTGGGGCCCTTGTTAAACCTTGGAGAACTTCTCAAATGAAAAAAACCCTAGTCGCTTTGGCTGTTTTGGCCGCTTCTGGCGCCGCTATGGCCCAATCCTCCGTCACCATCTGGGGCGTGTTGGATACTGCTTTGACCAACGCTTCTGGCAGCATTGCTAAGAAGACTTCAATGAACACCAGCTCAAGCTCTTCTTCACAGTTGGGTTTCCGCGGCGTTGAAGACCTCGGTGGTGGCATGTCTGCCCTGTTCTGGTTGGAAGCTGGCGTTGCCAATGATTCCGGCGCTGGCGCTGGTACAAGCACCAACAACCAAACTGGTGGCAACAACACAGCCGCTAACGGCACACAAGGCCTGACTTTCAACCGTCGTTCAACAGCCGGTTTGGCTGGTGCAATGGGTGAGTTGCGCGTTGGTCGCGATTACACGCCTCAGTTCTGGAACTTGACAGCTTATGATCCTTTCTA
>CAIODE010000541.1 GCA_903856875.1 uncultured Burkholderiales bacterium | reverse complement strand
GGTGGCACCTCTTTCAAAATGGACGGCACCCAACTGGTTCTTGAAAATTTGCCCGAAGGCAACGATGCCTTTGATTTGGAAATTTTCACCACTTGCAACCCTTCCAAAAACACACAGTTGTCTGGCTTGTACGTCAGCAATGACTCTTTCTTCACGCAATGCGAAGCTGAAGGCTTTCGACGGATCACTTATTTCCTAGACCGACCCGATGTCATGGCCAGCTACACAGTGACATTGCGCGCCGATGCGCAGCAATATCCCGTGCTGCTGTCCAATGGCAATTTAATGGAACAAGGACTCTTGGAAGAGGGTCGCCACTTTGCCAAATGGACAGACCCCCACAAAAAACCCTGCTATTTGTTTGCTTTGGTCGCTGGCAAATTGGTGGCGCGCGAGCAGCGCATTGTTTCTCGCTCAGGCAAAGAACACTTGCTGCAAGTTTTTGTTCGCCTCGGCGATTTGGACAAAACCGAACACGCCATGAACTCCCTCATGGCCAGTGTGGCTTGGGATGAAGCCCGCTTCGGACTGCCGCTTGACCTAGAGCGCTTCATGATTGTGGCCACCAGCGACTTCAACATGGGCGCCATGGAAAACAAAGGCCTCAATATTTTCAACACCAAATATGTGTTGGCCAACCCTGCCACAGCGACCGACTCTGACTATGCCAACATTGAAAGCGTCGTGGGCCATGAGTACTTTCACAATTGGACTGGCAATCGAATCACCTGCCAAGATTGGTTTCAACTTTCCCTCAAAGAAGGTTTAACGGTTTTCCGCGATCAAGAGTTCAGCCAAGACATGGCGGGCATCTCAAGCGCACGCGCTGTGAAGCGCATAGAAGATGTTCGCGTACTTCGAACCGTTCAGTTCCCTGAAGATGCTGGCCCCATGGCACACCCCGTCAGGCCTGACAGCTATGTTGAAATCAACAACTTCTACACCGTTACCATTTACGAAAAAGGTGCTGAAGTCGTTCGCATGATGCAGACTTTGCTTAGCGCACCTGGCGATGAAGAAGGCAAGCAAGGGTTTGCCAAGGGCATGACGCTTTACTTCCAACGGCATGACGGCCAAGCAGTCACCTGCGATGACTTCGCCCAAGCCATTGCGGATGCCAACCCGAGCTCTCCTTTAGCGCAGCTTCTCCCGCAATTCAAACGCTGGTACAGCCAAGCGGGTACGCCTAGGCTACTGGCTGAAGGGGTTTACAACAGTGACGCTCAAACCTTCACGCTCAGCTTGTCCCAGTCTTGTGCCGCCACAGCTGACCAGGCAAACAAAGAACCATTTGTCATTCCTGTTTCAGTGGGCCTCCTTGATGCAGCCGGCCATCCGATTGCGGTTCAGTTACAAGGTGAAGCGCTATCTCAAAGCATTCAATTCAGCAAAACCTTGGTGTTGAGCGAGACAGCGAAATCCTTTGTTTTTGAAAACGTTCCCTCAGCACCCACCCCTTCAGTCTTGAGAAACTTCAGTGCGCCAGTCAATCTAGACTGCGAGCTCACAGAACAACAGTGGCTCACTCTGTTGGCCAATGACACGGATGCTTTCAACCGATGGGAAGCAGGTCAGCGACTGGCTGTTCAGGCAGCTCTGCGTTTCATTCGAGGGCATCACAATCCAAAAACAGAAGCTGTTTTAGGCAGCGATTACCTGCAAGCCATGCGCTTGGTTTTAAACCATTCCAATTTAGATTCTGCGTTCAAAGAGTTGGTCCTCACCCTGCCCTCAGAAACCTATATTTCCGAACAGCTTGAGTCTGTAGACCCCCAACAAGTGCATGCTGTGCGAGAGGCGATGAGGCTTCAGCTGGCACTGTCTTTACAGGCAGAGTGGCAAGCTTGCTATGAGCTCAATCGCGTCATGGGTGCTTACTCACCCGATGCCACTTCTAGCGCCAAACGTGCGTTGTCTGGCATGGCTTTAAGCATGTTGTGCTTGGCTGCCGTACATGAAGGTACATCCGTTTGGCCTGGCAAAGCCTTGCAAGCTTTCAAAGATGCGCACAACATGACCGACCGCTTCAATGCTCTCATTGCCCTGGTGATCAGTGGCCATGAATTGGCCACCCAAGCACTCGCGATGTTCCATGCCTTGTTCAAGAACGAGGCCTTGGTGATCGACAAATGGTTTGGCTTGCAAGCCAGCGCGCCTGATCGCGACGGCCATATTTTGCCCCTCGTACGTCAACTCATGCAGCATCCCGATTTCAACCTGCGCAATCCCAATCGTGCGCGCAGTTTGATCTTCAGTTATTGCAGCGCCAATCCAGGCGGCTTTCACCGCAGCGATGCAGCTGGCTATGTCTACTGGAGTGAGCGCGTCATAGAACTTGATGCCATCAACCCACAAGTTGCCGCAAGACTTGCCCGCGCCCTAGATCGCTGGAAAAAATTGGCAGAGCCCTATCGCCAAGCTGCAAAGGCAGCCATTGAACGCATTGCCGCCAAATCAGACCTTAGCAATGATGTGCGAGAAGTTGTCACACGCGCCTTGGCCGAATGAACCTGGAGAATTGCATGACCCAGAAAATATCACTGTCCCGCTATTTGGTTGAACAGCAACGCAGCAAGGGGCGCATCCCTGCCCAACTTCGCCTCTTGTTGGAAGTGGTTGCGCGAGCCTGCAAAAGCATCAGTCACGCCGTCAACAAGGGTGCTTTGGGGGGCGTTTTAGGCAGTGCAGACATCGAAAATATTCAAGGTGAAATTCAAAAGAAATTGGACATCATTGCCAATGAAGTTTTGATTGAAGCCAATGAATGGGGTGGTCATTTAGCGGCCATGGCCTCCGAAGAAATGGAATCCATTCATTTGGTCCCCAACCGTTATCCACAAGGCGAATACCTGCTGCTGTTCGACCCCTTAGACGGCTCTAGCAACATTGACGTCAACGTGAGCATTGGCACCATCTTCAGCGTTCTGCAAAAACCTGAGGGCAGCGAAGGCATCACCGAAAAAGATTTTCTGCAGTCTGGTAGCCAACAAGTGGCCGCAGGTTATTGCGTTTATGGCCCTCAAACCACCTTGGTTTTGACGGTGGGCGATGGGGTGGCCATGTTTACCTTGGACCGAGAACAAGGCTCTTTTGTCTTAACGCAAGAGAACGTCAAAGTTCCAGAAGACACCCAAGAATTTGCCATCAACATGAGCAACATGCGGCACTGGGATGCCCCCGTCAAACGCTACGTGGACGAGTGCCTGCTGGGCAAAGAAGGGGTGCGTGGAAAAGACTTCAACATGCGCTGGATTGCCAGCATGGTGGCCGATGT
>CAIODE010000540.1 GCA_903856875.1 uncultured Burkholderiales bacterium | reverse complement strand
TTTGACCAAGCCGGATTCAGTATTTTGGACGCCAAAATTCACACGGCTAAAAATGGTTATGCGCTAGATACTTTTCAAGTTGTCACCTCGCTGCTACCAGAGCACTACCGCGAACTCATCACCATGGTGGAATCTGGTCTCAGCGTCACCATCAATCAAAAAGGCACCCTGCCCCCTCCCACCAAAGGGCGTGTCTCAAGGCGTGTGAAGAACTTTCCCATTGCGCCGCGCATCACTTTGCACCCGGATGAAAAAGCTCAAAGCTGGCTTTTGGCCATTTCAGCCAGTGACAAAATGGGACTGCTCTACAGTGTGGCCACCGTGCTTGCCAAACACAGCATTAGTTTGAAGTTGGCCAAGATCAGTACGCTGGGCGAACGCGTGGAAGACACCTTCCTGATTGAAGGTTCGGCGCTTCAACACAACCGGGAACAGATTGAAATAGAAACTGAATTACTTCAGGTTTTACAGTCTTAACAGTGCGCAATGCGCTGCTCATGTTGCGCCGTTCTGTGTCAATGGTTTAACTTTTTTTGCGTGGTGGCAAGCCTGTGTGCTGGGTGAGCAAACTGCCTCTTTTCGGCGCTGCCGACTCACTGGGCGTGCTGTTTTTGCGGCGTGCGCTTTGGTAATCATCTGACAGAGGCTGCCAAGTGGGAATCAAGTGTTGCTTGCCATTGCCAATGAGGTCTGCTCTGCCCATGGCCTTCAGTGCATCACGCAAAAGGGGCCAATGCTTGGCATCGTGATAGCGCAAAAAGGCTTTGTGCAATCGGCGCCGCTTTTCACCTTTAACCACATCGACCTTTTCACTGTCGCGCGTGATTTTGCGCAAAGGATTTTTGGTAGTGTGGTACATGGCTGTGGCGGTGGCCATCGGGCTCGGATAGAAGGTTTGAACTTGATCGGCGCGAAAGCCGTTTTTCTTGAGCCAAATGGCCAGGTTCATCATGTCTTCATCGCTGGTACCTGGGTGCGCTGCAATGAAGTAAGGCACCAGGAATTGTTTCTTACCCGCTTCGGCACTGAACTTGTCGAACATGCTCTTGAACTTGTCGTAAGAACCAATGCCAGGCTTCATCATCTTGGTGAGGGGTCCTGATTCTGTGTGTTCAGGTGCAATTTTTAAATACCCACCCACATGGTGGGTGACCAGCTCTTTCACATACTCAGGACTTTGAACCGCCAAGTCATAGCGCAAGCCAGAGCCAATCAGGATCTTTTTAATGCCCTTTAAACTCCGCGCTTTGCGGTACATCTGAATGAGCGGACCGTGATCGGTGGTGAGGTTGCTGCAGATGCCAGGAAATACGCAACTCGGCTTGCGGCAAGCCGCTTCAATTTCGGGAGATTTGCAACCCAATCTGTACATGTTGGCCGTGGGGCCGCCCAAATCCGAGATCACGCCCGTGAAGCCCTTGACCTTGTCTCGAATGTCTTCAATTTCACGCAGCACGGAAGCTTCGCTCCGGCTTTGAATAATTCGGCCCTCATGCTCCGTGATGGAGCAAAACGTGCAGCCACCAAAGCAGCCACGCATGATGTTCACAGAGAAGCGAATCATCTCCCATGCTGGTATTTTGGTAGTGGCATCGTGCGAGCCATTTTCGTCGGCATAAATGGGGTGTGGGCTGCGTGCATAGGGCAAGTCAAACACGGCATCCATTTCGGCAGTGGTGAGCGGAATAGGCGGTGGCGTGATCCAAACATCTCGGGCTGTTACACCCTCTCCGTGGGCTTGAACCAAACAGCGCGCATTGCCCGGGTTGGTTTCTAGGTGCAAAACGCGGTTGGCATGGGCATACAACACAGAGTCAGATTTCACTTGCTCATAACTGGGCAGGCGAATGACGCTTTTGTCACGTGGCGGTACTTTGTGCAAGCCCTTACCCGTCATGGCAGGCATCTGCGGATTGGGTACAAACGTAAGGGGTTTAACTGACGCATTTTGTTGATCGGCCACAGACTGGGCTTCATCTTCGCGGGCGCACGTAGCACCGTTCTCACGCGCTTGTTCCGAAATCATGAGATAGGGATTGACGTGAGCTTCAACATGCCCAGGGGTGTCTACTGAAGAAGAGTCTATTTCAAACCAGCCTTCAGGCGTTTGTCGCCTGACAAAAGCTGTACCGCGCACATCGATGATGTCGTGAACGGGTTCTCTTGCAGCCAATCTGTGAGCAATTTCAACCACGGCACGTTCGGCATTGCCGTAGAGCAGCAAATCGCATTTGCTGTCGACCACAATCGACCGACGAACTTTGTCTGACCAGTAATCGTAGTGAGCAATTCGTCGCAAAGAACCTTCAATGCCACCCAACACAATGGGAACATCTGGAAAAGCTTCGCGGCAGCGTTGGCTGTAGACAATGGCAGCCCGATCGGGTCGTTTGCCGCCAACATCACCTGCCGTGTAGGCATCGTCGGAGCGAATTTTTCGATCAGCCGTGTAGCGGTTGATCATGGAGTCCATGTTGCCTGCCGTGACACCCCAAAATAAATTGGGCTTACCCAAAGCGCGAAACGGTTCGGCACTTTGCCAATCGGGTTGGGCAATGATGCCGACCCGAAAACCTTGTGCCTCTAGCATTCGACCAATGACGGCCATGCCAAAACTGGGATGGTCGACATAGGCGTCGCCAGTGACCAAAACAATGTCGCAACTGTCCCAACCCAATTGCGTCATCTCAGCGCGGCTCATGGGCAAAAAGGGGGCCGTGCCAAAACGCGCCGCCCAGAACTTGCGATAGCTGTTCAGGGGTTTGGCGTTGCGCGGGAAAAAGGAGACGTCAACCAGTGCGTTCATGGGGCGAAATTGGAGAATGCCGTAGTTTAGAGCCTCTTTGGGAACATATCTCCCAGAGGGTCTCTCCAAATGACCATTACGACAGTCGAGGACTCTATTTTGGGGCCCTCTGTCACTCAAAAGCTTCAGCGATAATTCGCGCATGTCTTCTGAAGCTCAAGAATTTCGTCATCCGCAGTCCAAAACAGAGCTGTTCATGGTTTTCACCTTTTTGGCACTCCAAGGGGTTGGCGGCGTTTTAGCTGTCGTTCAACATGAATTGGTTGAACGTAGAAAGTGGATGACCGAAGCTCAATTTATTGAAGAATGGTCAGTCGCTCAAGTGATGCCAGGGCCCAACGTGGTCAATCTTTGTTTGATGATTGGTGGCAAATACTTTGGCATTGCAGGCGCTTTGGCTGCTGTTTGTGGCCTGATTTGCGGACCCCTGGTTTTGGTCCTTGGCCTGGCCATTTTATTTGGCGGTGTAGCAGACAACCCTGTTGCTCAAGGGGCGCTCAAAGGCATGGGGGCTGTGTCCGCGGGTTTGGTCATTGCCACTGGGCTCAAACTTGGCACGACTTTGCCCAAAAATCCGATGGGACTTTGGACAGCCATCCCCTTTGCTGTTCTTTCATTTGCTTGTGTCGGTATTTTTAGATGGCCATTGCCATGGGTTTTACTTGGCTTAGGAGGCTTGGCCAGCTTCATCACCTACCGTGCATTGAAACAGTTGCCAGCAAGGCTTGATCACAAACCAGAGACAGATCAGGAGGCTTCATAAGCATGGGCCTGCCTCTGAGTCCTCAAGACTGGTTCGACCTGTTCATGCATTTTGCAGTCTTGTCCTTGTTGGGGATTGGTGGCGCCATTACGACAGCGCCAGAAATGCATCGTTTTTTGGTGAGTGAAAAAAATTGGCTCACAGATGCGTCATTTTCATCCTGCATTGCGCTGGCTCAGTCTTCACCTGGCCCGAATGTGCTTTTTGTGGCGCTCATGGGATGGCAGGTAGGCGTCAATGCAGCTGGGGGCTTAAGCGCCGGCGCCAATGCTTGGTGGCTCGGGCTGCTTGGGGTGATGCTCACTATGGTAGGCATCATGTTGCCCTCTTCTATCCTGACTTACAAAGCCACCAAATGGGCCCATGTCAACCGAGATCTGATTTCCGTACAGACCTTCAAATCGGGCATGGCTCCCATTGTGATTGGTCTCTTGGTGTCAACGGGGTGGCTGTTGTCGGCAGCCCATCGCGACTTCGCACAAGACTGGAAAATTTGGTTAGTCACTGCAGTTGCAACGCTGGTGGTGTTGCGAACTTCAATTCAGTTGTTGTGGTTGATTGCAGCTGGCGGCATTTTGGGTGCAGCAGGTCTGCTTTGATCTTATGAACCCAAACGCTGCCTAACTGCTTCAAACAAACAAACGCCACTGGCTACCGACACATTCAAACTTTCGACGGCACCTTGCATGGGGATGCTCACCAACTCATCGCATGTTTTGCGTGTGAGCTGCCTCATGCCAGGGCCTTCAGCACCCAAGACCAATGCAACCGGGATTTTGAGATCGGCTTGGTAAATGTTGCGAGGGGCATCACCACTGGTGCCAATGATCCAAATCGAGCGCTCTTTGAGTTCACCCAATGTTCTGGCCAAATTGGTCACCATGAAATACGGCACAGTTTCAGCGGCACCACTGGCAACCTTGGCCACAGTGGCATTGATGCCTGCGGCGTGATCTTTAGGTGCAATGACGGCATGTGCACCCGCGCCATCGGCCACACGCAAACAAGCACCCAGGTTGTGTGGGTCTGTGACACCATCCAAAACCAAAAGCAACGGAGGACCCTGAACTTGGTCTAGCAGATCATCAAGCGAATGGACTTGAGGCAAGCTTTCTACGCGTGCTGCAACACCTTGATGCCCATGACTGCCTGACAACTTGGCCAATCGCATGCCATCAGCTTCTATGAGCCGGACACCAGACTCTTGAGCGCGTTCAATAAACTGGCGCATGCGGGCATCACGCCGTGTGGTTTCATAATAGATCTCAACGATCGATTGAGGTGCTGTTTTTAAACGAACACCGACTGCATGAAAACCGAAAAGAATTTTGGGAGAAGACATGTCCCAATTATCGTTGGGATATGAGCTGTCCGGCTTGCAAGGTGAGCGTTCGATCGCAGCGAGACGCCAATTTCTGGTCATGAGTGACCAAAATCAAGGTCGTTCCTCTTGCATGGTTCATGGACAACATCAAATTCATGATGCTTTCGCCTGTTTGTGCATCTAGACTGCCAGTCGGCTCATCGGCCAAAAGGAGTTGAGGTTGAACCACAAAGGCGCGGGCTAGCGCAACACGTTGCTGTTCGCCACCACTGAGCACTTTGGGGAAATGACGCAAACGTTCAGCAAGACCTACTTGTGACAAGATGTCTTTGGATAATTGCGCTGCGTTTCTAGTGCCGGCCAGTTCAAGCGGCAACATGACATTTTCAAGTGCTGACAAATGACCCATCAACTGGAAATTCTGGAATACAAAACCCAGCTTTTGTCCTCGCCATGCGGCACGTTGGTCCTCTGTCATGTCAAAAATGGGCTGACCAGCCAATGACACCGTGCCTTCGCTTGGCGTATCTAAACCTGCCATGATTGACAACAAGGTGCTTTTTCCAGAACCAGAGGCCCCCAAAATGGCTACAGATTCCCCAGCCTTCACGGAGAAATCAATATCACGCAAAATAGCCAATGGGCCACTGACATCGCTGACCACTTTACTCACATGACTGACTGAGATCATTGTTTCTGACATGTATCAAATTTCCTTACAACGACGACACTTTAACTGGCTTATGGTGAGCTTTTTCTATGCGGGTTTTTGCTTGCCTCTTTGGGCCAGCGAGACCACACCGAAAGCCAATGCCAAGCCAATATCAAACGCTGAAAAAATAGTCTTAGTTGTGGGCGACTCCTTGAGCGCAGAGTATGGCCTAACACGTGGCACGGGCTGGATTCAACTGATGAGCGAACAGGCAGCCAAAGAGACCGTTAACTTGAAAATTGTGAACGCCAGTATCAGTGGCGATACCAGTTCAGGCGGACTGAACAGGTTGCCACAATTGCTCAAAATGCATAAGCCTCATGTTCTCATTGTGGAGCTTGGGGGCAACGATGCGCTTCGAGGACTGAGCATGAAAATGACGCAGCAGAATTTGAGCGCCATGGCCAATGAAGGCAAAAAAAAAGGTACCAAGGTGATGGTCATTGGCATGCAAATGCCGCCAAATTATGGGGCTAACTATGCCCAACAAATGGCTCAAGCCTATCAAATGGTGTCTAAAGAAACGGGTGCTGAACTCAATAACCAGTTTTTAAAAGGCATTGCAGACGAGGCAGATTCCTTGAAGTGGTTTCAACCTGACCGCATTCACCCCAATGAAGGCGCGCAAAGCACCATGATGAAAAATATCTGGCCTCAACTTAAAAAAATGTTGGCCGAAATTAAATAGCCTGACAACATGAATAAGGTCTGAAATTTAGGGCTGTGAAGGAACATCGGAAACGGGCAATTGCTCAATGGCATCTTCAGATAAATCTT
>CAIODE010000539.1 GCA_903856875.1 uncultured Burkholderiales bacterium | reverse complement strand
GCTTCCAGCATTTCGCGCATGGTAACTGACATAGATTTTCTCCGAAGGTTGGGTCTAAAATCCGGCTCACACATCAGCTGTTTGAATAAACCCTTTCGGGTTTAATCTGTACAGCCAACACCTTGAAGGAACCGGTTTGCGATTTACTTGCAGGGAAATTCCTGCTAAGCCGGTCGAGTATAGCATCCAAATTGTCCGCTTTCCAGCCCTTTTCAAGCCTCCCTACCTCTAGGAATCCAACACCATGCGCCCTGACCTGATTGCCACCCTGCAAGCCATTGCCCAGCAACAAACCAGCCCGCAAGCTGAATGGGAAAAGAGCCATGAAATTGCCCGCAGTGCAGCCTGCGACAAGGTCTTTATGGACTTGGCCCCAGCGCCTGGACCGTCTGTTTTGCACGAAAAAAGCTTGGTGAACTCAGCCCTCAAGGGCTTGGCCTTTTCTGTCAAAGATTTGTTTGACGTGGCCGGCCAAGTCACTTTGGCAGGCTCTAAAGTGCTGAAAGGCGTGCCGGCTGCCCATGCAGACTGCCCTGCCGTGGCCAGGCTCAAGGCTGCCGGCGGTAGCAATTTGGGCCGCACCAACATGGTGGAGTTTGCGTTTTCTGGCATTGGCAACAACCCGCACTACGGCACACCGGCGGCTTGGGATGCCAAAACAGGACAAGCTGTCATGAGCCACGGCAAAGGCCATGTACCCGGTGGATCATCTTCTGGCGCAGCAGTTTCCGTGGCCACGGGTGCTGCTTTCATCGGCATGGGTTCGGACACCGGCGGCTCCATTCGCATTCCGGCCGCCCTAAACGGCTTGGTTGGATTTAAAAACACGGCGCGCCATGTGCCCACCTTAGGCGCAGTGCCTTTGTCGACCACCATGGACACCATCTGCGCCATGACGCGCAGTGTGCGGGATGCCGTTTTGGCGCACGAAATTTTGGCCGCTCGAACCGTAGCCCGCTCAAGCAGGTCTCTGTCCAGTTATCGATTGGCCTTGCCCACACACCTCATGCTCGATGGCATGGAGGCTGGCGTGCAAAAGGCTTGGGAGCGCAGCCTGTCTCGTTTGTCGCAAGCGGGTGCGCGCATTGTGGAAGTGCCACTTTCTGAAATCAAAGAGCTTGCTGGACTTCTAGCCACAGGCGGTTTCAGCGCAGCTGAAAGCTACACCTGGCATCGCCATCTTCTGGCCAAGGACGCGGCAGGCTATGACCCGCGCGTTTCGGCGCGCATTCTGCGGGGCGCCAATATGAAAGCCTTTGAATATTTGGATCTGCAAGTTGGCCGCGCAGCCTGGATTGCGCGCATGCAGTCGGCACTGAATGATTGTGATGCCGCCCTCTCTCCCACTGTACCCATTTATGGTCCTACTTTGGAAAGCGTGGCACCCGGCACAGAAAGAGACGATGCATTTTTTGCGGCCAATGCTTTGTTGCTGCGCAATACCAGCGTGATCAACATGCTCGATGGCTGTGCTTTGTCATTGCCCATTCATGAGGCAGGTGAATTGCCAAGCAGCATGATGGTTTGGCAAGGCCCCATGAAGGACGATGCCATTTTGAACATTTCACTGGCCATCGAAAGTGCTTTAAGCACTTGAGTGCCTTGGCACAGTTTATCCGCGGCCCGCAAACGGCATCTTGGTCGCCATGACTGTGTGGAACATCACGTTGGCTTCAAGGGGCAAGCTGGCCATGTAAACCACCGACTTGCCCACCAAGGCGACATCCATCAAAGGCTCGGCTTTGATTTCAAGGTTGGCTTGGGGCACGCCCTTTGCCATTCTCATGGCCATGGGTGTGGCGGCATTGCCCACATCAATTTGACCTACCGCAATGTCGTACTGACGGCCATCCAATGAAGCTGTCTTGGTCAGGCCAGACACCGCATGCTTGGTAGATGTGTAGGCAATGGAAAAGGGTCTGGGTGTGGTGGCTGAAATAGAGCCGTTGTTGATGATGCGGCCACCCATGGGCTTCTGGTCTTTCATGACGCGAAAGGCTTCGCGAATGCACAAGAACATGCCTGTCAAATTGGTATCGACCACGCCCTTCCACATTTCCAAACTCAATTCGGGCAAGGGAATAGCGGGTGTACTCACGCCCGCATTGTTGAACAACAAATCGAGGCGGCCAAATGTTTTGACACACTGCGCAAACAAGTTGGCGACTGAGTCTTCTTGCGTGACGTCAGTTGGGACTGCCAACACACGCGAACCAGCGTTGATGGCTTTGGCTTCTTCAACCACCTCTTCCAAATTGGCCTGCCTTCGACCTGCCAACACAACGCTCCAGCCATCGTGCAACAAAGCCATGGCTGTGGCCTTGCCAATGCCAGAACCTGCGCCGGTCACAATTGCAATTTTTGAATTTTGTGTCATGGCTTTTGTCTCCTGCTGATATTGAGATGAATGAACTTAACTGAAATTGGCTTGTCTTGAAAAAAAACTTTAACGTCGATTCTTTCGCGCTTGACTGGATTTTTTTTGACCTGCTGACTTTGAAGCTGCGCCTTTTGCTGATGCTTTGGATTGACGATTGGGTGAGCTCAAGCCCTCCGCCTTTCGACCTTGGAAAGGCCGCGACTGATTGGGCTTGGCTTTGACGCCATCGGCACTCAATTCTGAGCCTCTTGAGGCGCCGCGTGCGCCAGATTTGTGGTTGCCCTTGTCACGCAATTGTCGAGGGCTGAACTCCTCAGCAGGATTGACCAATCGGAAATCAATTTTCCTGCCGTCCAAGTCAACTCGGCTGACTTGAATTTGAACACGCGTGCCTATGGCATAACGAATGCCTGTTCGCTCACCTCGCAATTCTTGGCGTGCTTCATCAAATCGGAAGTACTCTCCGCCGAGTTCGGTGATATGCACCAAGCCCTCGACATACAAAGCGTCCAAGG
>CAIODE010000538.1 GCA_903856875.1 uncultured Burkholderiales bacterium | reverse complement strand
TTTTTGTGCAATGGACATGTTGAAGCCTTGAGCGACCACGGGATCGAGGGCAAACCAATCAACAGGTTTGCCAGCTCTTTTGTCCTTTTCTGGTAAATCAATATAGACCGTCAGTGCCATGGGCACTTCGCCGGCAATCACAAGGTTGTGCAGCAAGGATGCGCCTAAGCGGGCAGACATGCCATTCTTTGTCACTAATTCTCGGAAGTACTTGATGCCTTTTTCTTCGCCCATGACGCTGATCACTTTGCTGTACCACTCTTCTGCCTTGGACTCAATGCCTAACTTGCCTTTCCATTTAGGGTCTAGCAAGTCGTTAAACGACTTTGGCAGCTCTTCTTTTTTAATGAGTTGTGTGTTGTAAGAATGAACCGTGACGTTCATGAACACGGTAGCCCAATTTTTATGAGAAGGAACTGCAATGGGGATCAAGTCCTTGGTCAATGGCGATGTAATGGGCTGCAGAAGTTTTTCTCGGTAAACGGCTTCCATTTCACTGGCCGGCATCATGATGACATCGACCTCTGGCCTTTTACCTGCCGCTTCTCGCACCACTCGCTGAGTGACGTTGTTGCTACCTGATCGCCAAGCCTTGACTTTGATGCCGTATTTGGCTTCAAAAGGCGCAATGATCAAGGGTAAATCTTGTGGTCGAAACGCTGTGTAAAGTGTCAGCGTGCCTTCCTTTGTAGCCGCTTCCAAAATCTTTTCAGCCCGATCAGGCTTTTCGTATTGCATGAGATTCAAGTTGGCTGGCATGGAAGTGCCTACCGTTGAAGATGCCGCAGTAGATTGTGTGTTTGTGGTTTGTGCTGAGACTGAAAACGACAAAGCAAGTAAGCCTAGGATTGAAAATGCTCGAAGGGCTTTAAAACCATTGCTTCGCAATTCGCGGCTGTCTATGTTTGAAGTCATGGCGTGGCTCCTCATCATTATTTTTAAAAAAATCAATGCACCCAACGAGATCCGGCCAACATGATGGCGGCCCCTAAAACGACAGCTGGAAAAAGCCACCATGCAGGCACCATTCTTTCTGTAGGGTGTGGCAAATTTTGTTGCTGAATGGACGCCGCGTCAGCGTTCGAAGTTGTGATGTTCTTCTTTGACTCAGAAATTGCAGTGTCTTGTTCAGAAGGCTTAGGCCCCACAGCAATTTGGAATGCCTTGAAAAAGTCGTCTGCCATTTTTTTGGCAACGCTGTCAATCAGCCTAGAGCCCACTTGCGCCAATTTACCACCGATTTGAGCCTTCGCTTCGTAAGTTAAATCTGTGCCGTCTGTGCCGTCTGTGGCTTCTTTCAAAGTGACAGAAGCTGTTCCTTTGCCAAATCCAATTGCACCACCCTGGCCCTCAAAATGCATGACACAGGATTCGGGTACTTTGGCTTCTGATATTTTGAGCGAACCTTGAAAACGTGCCTTTAAGGGGCCGATGGCAGTTTTGATGACAACCCTAAATTCTTCAGGAGACAGCTGCTCGACAGACTCGCAACCTGGCAAACATTGTTTCAAAATGAGCGGGTCGTTTAAGGCATCCCATACTTTTTGACGTGGTGCTGAAATGAGTTGCTGGCCCAAAATTTCCATGTTGCTACTTTCTGTGGCGGTGTTGATTTTCGAAAGCGGCGCTCAATGCGCTTTTTTCTTCATGGCAGCAGAGGTGTTGACCATGGAATGCAAGCTTCTCGCGTAGTCAATGGCGCCTTGCTCGTCCATTCTGGGAGCCACGCGCAAATATTCTTTCAGACCCAAAATGGCTGGGCGAGGACGGCTCAGCAAGGTGTTGCAAAAACGTTTGACTTCTGCATCGAGTTGAGCTTGCGGCACCACATTGCTGACAATGCCAAAGGCCTGTGCTTGCGTGGCACTGATAAAGTCAGCAGAGTAGGCCATGTACAAAATGGCATTGCGGTTCATGCGATCGTAAATCGCCGACATAACCATGGTGGGCATGACGTTGTGCGCAATTTCCGGAATGTTGAAGGTGGCTGTGTCGCTGGCAAACGAAACATCACACAGTGCTGCAATGGCTGTGCCAAAGCCCATGCATTTGCCTTCGATCACACCAATGACCGGTACTGTGCAACTGCGCAATGCCTTGTAACTGTTGAAGATGGAATCGTATTCAGGACGCCGTGAGTAAGCTTCTGGAGAAGGCGGAAAATCTGCATCGCGTACACGGCCTGTGCAAAAGTCGGGACCCACGCTGTTTAGGACCACACAATCGGAAGTTTCGTGGGCATTCAAAACTGCTTCAGACAAGGCTGCGGCCATGCTGTCAGAAACGCCATTGCCTTCAGCACGATTGAAGGTAACGCGCAAAATACGCCCATCTTGTTGAATCTTAATTTGGTCGCTCATGCTTGACTTCCTTGGATGTGATGAAAAAAGTGGCGCATCAATGCTGCGTTGAACAAGTGGGGTTGATCAATGTTCGGTAAATGACCAGCCGTAGGAATAACTTCCAAGTGCGAACTGTGAATTTTTTGTTGCATGTCTTGCATGGCTTGCGGGAGGGGGCCGTCGTTGGCACCCACAATCAAAGTGGTGGGGACTTTGATCTGAGAAATGCGGTCTAAGTAGTTCAGGCCTTGAATGGCTCTGGCGCAACTTAAGAATCCGTTGACTTGTGTCTGAGAGATGGTGTCTTGAAATGCCTTGGCAGTTGTTGAATTCGAAGCTAAGAACGGAGCGCCAAACCATCGTTCTGTTGTTGGCACAGCCAGACTTTGACAGCCATCTTGTGTGGCACTTGCCATGCGGTCATTCCAAACATCACCCATTGGGGTGGGCATATCGGCCCGGCAATCGCACAACACCAAGCTGAGCAATCGGTCTGAATGTTGAATGCCAAATCCAGCGCCGCTCATGCCGCCCAGAGACAGGCCAATGTAGTGTGCTTTTTCAATGTGAAGGCCATCCAGCACGGCCAAACTGTCGGTGGCCAAATCGTCCATGGAGCAGCTTTGCGTATGGCATTCAGATTGGCCATGGCCTCGGGTGTCTGCGCAAATGACACGCCATCCAGTGGCCGCCAACAAGCTGGCCTGTTCACGCCACATCATGCTAGATGAAAGGATGGAGTGCGTCATCAAAACAGCAGGGCCATCAGTGGGCCCCGAGACATGAACAGCAATTTTGCCAGCAGTTCCAGATAGCATGTGGGTGTGGGTAGTCATGTCAGTAGCCCCTTGAGATCAAAGTTTATGCCGGTAATTTGGCGTCGTTTAAAGCAGTCCAGATGGCCTGAGGCGTCATGGGCAGATGGTCAATTTTGGCACCCTGTGTGGACAAGGCGTCGTTGACCGCACTGGCAATTGCAGCAGGGCTGCCTAAATAGCCTGCTTCGCCAGAACCTTTTTGGCCAAACTCAGTGAGCGGGGAGGGTGTGCAATGGTCAACGATGGTGATGGCTGGAACTTCTGCCGACGATGGCAACAAATAATCCATGAAGGTGCCCGCTAGAAGTTGTCCTTCAGGTGAGAAGGCAAATTTCTCCATCAATGCGGCGCCCAGGCCATGTGCAATGCCGCCGTAGGTCATGCCGTGAACCACATCGGGGCTGATCATGACGCCACAGTCGTGACCGCAAACGTATTTGCGCACTGTGACTTTGCAAGTTCCAGGATCAATGCTGACCAACACCACATGCGATTCAAAGGAGTGGCATGGGTACATTTGAACTCTGCCATCTTCAGTGGGCAACATGCCACCTGTTGGAACTTCCCAGACAAACTTTTCTTGAAGCCCAGGCTCCATGCCCTGCGGCAGTTTGTGAAATTTTCGGTGAGCAATTTCTACCAAGGCATCCCAAGATAATTTTTTTTCTGGATCTGTCTTTGCTTGTACATGGCCGCCTTCGTAGTCCAATTGGTCTAGCGAAACGCCTAAATTGTGGGCAGCAATCTGGAGCAGTTTGTTTTTAATTTTCTTCGCGGCACCTGCTGCTGCGCCGCCCAGCATGATGGCCATTCGACTGCCCACGGGGCTGTTAGAGGGCAGCGCGTTCAATGAATCGGCATGCAAGACGCGAATGCTGTCAGGTTCGCGGTGAAGTACTTCACCGACAACGGTGGAGACCATGGTTTCATGGGCTTGGCCGGATGTTGAGGTTCCCATCAATGCGGTGACAGAACCCGATAAATCGACACGAACCAAACACGAATCCATCCAAGTGGTAGTTTCGTTTTTAGGGTTGAACAGGGGCTCAAAAGACGAGTTGCCACCAGACGGCTCAAGACAGGTTGAAATGCCGATGCCAGCCAGTTGGCCTGCTGCACGCAATGCGTCACGTTCCTTGAGCAGTTCTTCGTAAGAGGCGGCATTGAGGGCCTTGGTCATGACGGTGTCGTAGTCACCTGAATCGTAGGAGGTGCCGCTGGGAATGAGATAAGGAAACTCATCTTTGCCAATCATGTTGAGTCGGCGCAGAGCAATGCGATCGAGTTTGAGGAAGCGGGCTATTTTGTCAATCCCTGTTTCAATGGCATAGTTGGTGGGGGCTTGACCAAATCCGCGAACAGCCTCTTGAGGCGTTTTGTTAGTCATGACGGCCATGGCGTCGTAAGACACACTCTTGATTCGGTAGGGGCCCACAATGGCTCCCACCGGCTTGCCTAATTGCAAAGGTGAACGGCCAGAATAGGCGCCAATGTCATCCACGGCCTTCATGCGCATCGATTTAATTTCGCCATTGTTCTGAAAGCCCAAGGTGACATCAAAAATTCGATCTGGGCCTTGCATGTCGCCCCCACGCATGTTTTCCAATCGATCCTCGACCAATCGAACAGGTCGGCCTAATTTTTTGGCTAAGTAGCCCACCAGCACCGAGTGCTTTAAACCGCGCTTAACGCCATAACTGCCGCCGACATCAACATCAAAATGAACGCGTACTGCATTGCCAGACAGACGCAAAGCTTTGGCCATTTGATCTGGAAATTTGGGCATTTGAATGGAAGCCCAAACATCCAAAATACCAGTGGAATCGGTCCATTGGCAAGCCACTGCAAAGGTTTCAATCGGAACGGTGGCATTGCGTGCCCAACTGACTCGGTAGCTCAATTGATGGTCGCATTTCGAAAAATCATCGTCCACTGGGCCCCACACAAAATGCCGGTGAAAAATGACATTGCTGCCATGTGCGGGATGGACCAATGTGGCATTGGGCAGCAAGGCTTCTTGCGGATCTACCACTGCTGGCAATTGTTCGTAGTCAACCATGACCAACTCTGCCGCATCTTCTGCCAGGGCGCGGCTGTCAGCAACAACGGCTGCCACCCACTCTCCAGCGTAGCGTGTGACATCAAATGCCAAAGGGTAACGAGTGACTTGAGGTGCATCAACGCCAGGCAGCATGGCCTCGGTATTTTGGCGAAGTTCTTCACCGGTTAAAACGGCATGCACACCCGGCATGGCCAAGGCTTGGCTGACATCGATGGATTTGATTTTGGCACTGGCATATGGCGATGCCACCAAGGCAACATGAAGCATGCCTTGAATCTGAATGTCTGCTGCAAAGTGACCTTGACCCACCACAAATCTTTTGTGTTCAACAGCGCGGCGATGCTTGCCAATGAAGCGAAATGGGCGTTTGCTCATGGTCACTTGCTTTCTACTTGAGTGGCAAACATCACGGCATCCACGATCTGTTGGTAGCCTGTACAACGGCAGATGTTGCTGCTGATCGCATCTCTAACTTGATCTTCCGTGGGGTGAGGGTTGTCTGCCACCAAGGCGTGACAAGCGATGAGCATGCCGGGAGTGCAGTAGCCGCATTGAAGTGCGTGCTTTTCACAAAATGCGTCTTGTATTTTGGTCATGATGCCGCGTTCGGGCGCTAGGCCCTCCACAGTGGTTACACGCATTTCATCGGCTTGTACGGCAAACATGCAGCAAGAGCGAACGGGTTCATCATTTAACAAGACAGTGCATGCTCCACACACACCATGCTCGCAACCAACATGTGTGCCAGTGAGGCCCAGCTCATCGCGGATGAAATCAACCAGACTGGTGCGCGGCTCTACCAGTCGGTGCTGATGCGTGCCATTGACTTGAATTTGAATCGATTTGAGAAGGGTGTTTGGAGCGGTCATGTGATGTTGGATGCATGCGTGTTGGCGCATGCCTCGGCATAAGCAGATTGAAGTGCTCTGCTGAGAAGCACTTCAGCCAAATGTTTGCGGTAAGCCGCGGTGGCATGCATGTCACTGCCTGGCTGACTAGATTGGGCAGCCTCATGAGCAACATGCAATGCATTTTCAGGGCTAAGAACTTGACCTTCTAAAGTCTTGGCTAATTCAGGAAAGACCAGTGGCGTGCCATCGACGCCGCCGATGCCAAAACTGATGCGACGAATGCGACCGTCTTCATGGGTTTGAATTTGGCAGGCGGCTGATGCCATGGCAAAGTCACCTTTTCGTATGGCTGTTTCCTCAAAAGAGGTTCCAAGTTGAGCGCCTTGCCATATAGGCCAATCGATTTGAGTCAGGGCCTCAGTGTCAGAAACGGCTGTGAACATGGGGCCTAGAAAAAATTCATCGGCCTTCAAATGTCGCTCCCCGTCAGATTTCGATTCAAGGGTGAAACCGGCTTCAAGCACCAATGCGGCCAAGGCCAACTCTGCAGAGGGATCGGCATGGACCAGACTGCCACCAACAGAGCCACGGTTGCGTGTTTGTTCGTGACCCACCCATTGCATGCCTTTGCCCACCAAGGGTAGGTGTGAGTGAAGTTGAGGGTGAAATTCGAGGTCGCGTTGCCGAACTCCGGCGCCCAATTTCAAATGCGTGTCTAGAACTTCAATGTTCTTGAGTTCATCAAGTCTGTTGATGTCGATCAACAGTGCCGGCCTAGCTAATCGCATGGCCATCATGGGCACCAAGCTTTGACCGCCAGCAATCAATTTGGCATCGCCGCCGCTCTCGCTCAGCTTGTCTAAAGCGTGGGCAAGATTTTCGGCTCGGACGTAATCAAATGGTGCTGCTTTCATGTCGTGTCAGTTTCTACCCATTCTGTGGGCTGTGCAAACCAGTTTATTTCAAAGATGTCGAGTAAAACTCACATCTGAGCAGGAAATCCAAAGCTTGGGTAAGATAGGGGTATGAGAAAACTTCCACCCTTGAATGCGGTCAGAGCCTTTGAAGCCGCCGCACGGCACGTCAGCTTTACCAAGGCCGCCAAAGAACTTTTTGTCACGCATGGCGCTGTCAGTAAACAGGTCGCAACCCTTGAAACCTGGTTGGGAACTAGCTTGTTCAATCGTGCTCAATCCCAATTGAGCCTCACAGATGCCGGCAGAACTTTCCTGGCTGCTGTCACGCCTGCATTGGACCGCATCGCCGTCACCTCCATGCAGTTATTGGAGCAGACTGAGCCCACCGCGTTGCGAATCAGTGCACCGCCCACCTTCACCATGCGGTGGCTCATTCCCCGAATTTCTGCTTTTCAAAGGCGAAGAGGCGGCGTGGAGGTTAAATTAACAACCTCCACGGCCCCCGTTAATTTTGAAGACCGTATTTATGACGTTGCTATCCGTGGCTCTCATCAACCCATTCCAGGCATGCTCTCTGTCCCCTTCATGACGGAAACCATCGTGCCGGTTTGCCACCCAGATTTAATGGAAAACGGCCAATTAGACAGCCCCAAGGCGCTGTCCGATCACACGCTTATCAGTTATGACACCGAGCCCATGGCATGGTCAGAGTGGTTGCCAATGGCTGGACAAGCCGACTTGCGTGTATCGCATAGCTTGCAATTTGAGCAAATGTATTTCGCTTTGCAGGCTGCTGCAGAAGGTTTGGGCATTGTCCTTGTCCCATTGTTTCTGGTGGCAGATGACATCATTGCAGGAAAAATGTGCGCTCCCTTTGGATTGTTGGCAGCAAGGCAGCGACGCTACTACGCCAATGCACCACTCAGTTCACAAGAAAGCCCGGTCATTGAAGGCTTCTGTGAATGGTTGCTGAAAGAAGGGCAAGACACCGAGCAATCGATCGATCAACTCTCGGCTGGCATGGGTTGGACACCTGCTACGCCTTCTTAAGTGTGAGTATTTTTCGGGTTATGTCTGATGCATGTGAACTTTTAAGCGTGCATCATCAACGCATCCAATTCAATATGCAGTCATGAGTCAAACAAAAACCGGTTACCCAGATCTTCACGATCATTTACAGACCTTGAAACAACGTGGTTTGTTGCAAGTGATCGATCGACCTATCGACAAGGATTCCGAGCTGCATCCTTTGGTTCGTTGGCAATTTGTGGGCGGTATGGATGAGGCCGAGCGAAAAGCTTTTTTGTTTACCAACATCGTCAATGCACAAGGCCGCAAATACGACATACCGGTGGTTGTAGGTGCATTGGCTGCCAATCGTGAAATTTACAGCGTGGGCATGGGTTCATCGGTTGAAGAAATTCAGGCCCGTTGGGATCGCGCCATTGCAAACCCCATTGCGCCTCAAATGGTAGACAAGGCTGAATGCCAAGAAGTGGTTCATGAAGGTGCAGACCTTCAAGGCGAAGGCAAAGGTCTTGACATGTTGCCCATACCTATTTCGACGCCAGGATTTGACAGTGCCCCAACGCTCACAGCCACCAACGTCATCACGGTAGATCCTGAAACAGGCGTGCAAAACATGGGCACCTACCGTTGTGCTTTAAAAGCCTCCGATCGAATGGTCGTTCGCATGGCTACGCGAGTGGGCGGTGCTGGCGGTTATTTGCATTACCAAGCTTGGAAGAAAGCCGGTCACAAAACGATGCCGTGTGCCGTTGTTTTGGGATGCCCCCCTTATGTGGCTTTCATGGGCCCTCAAAAATTGCCGATTGGCATGGATGAGTTTGATGTGGCGGGCGGTTTGGCGGGCGTGCCCATTCAGGTGACGCAAGCCCGAACGGTCAACTTGCGTGTCCCTGCACAAGCTGAAATTGTGATTGAAGGTCAAATTGATTTAGACATGCTTGAACCCGAGGCGCCCTTTGGTGAATCGCATGGCCATGTGGCTTTGGAAGAATTCAATTTGCCCATGAAGATCACGGCCATTACGCATCGCTTCAAGCCTGTCATTCCTTCTTACATCAGCCAGGTGGCCCCTAGCGAATCAAGTGTCATCAAGCGAGTGGCGTATGAGCCCTTGTTCTTGGCGCATTTGAGAACTTCATTGGGCATTCGCGGCGTTAAAAAGGTTTCTTTGCATGAACCTTTAACGGGTTTGTTGCGTGTCACCATTGTCACTTTTGAAAAGACAACCCCTAAAACAGAAATTTGGCGTGCTCTGTATGGTGCGGCCTTTTTCAAGGGCGATTGCGGCAAGATTGTGATTGCAGTGAATGACGACATTGATCCTGACAATGCAGACGCCTTGTTATGGGCCATGGCATACCGCATGAATCCAACGGCAGATGTCAGAACCCTAGACCATCGTGGTCAAGGTCACGGTCCCAAGCGAGAAAATGATGGCGAGGAAGACTCCACCCTGCTCATGGACGCCACCATGAAAGGCGATATGCCGCCCTTGGCCTTGCCTACCAAAGACTTCATGGAGCGTTCGAAAGCCATTTGGGAAGAGCTTGGCTTGCCTAAACTCAGACCCCAAGCGCCTTGGTTTGGTTACTCCCTAGGCGACTGGCTGCCCCAATGGGACGAGGCTGCAGCGCGGGCAGCCACGGGCCGTTACTTGGAAAATGGCAAGATCAGTCTATTGCAGCAACGTAACGATGTGAAAGCCGAATCTAAATTCAGGCCAGATGAAGCGGGCTGATCAAAACTACATGACGAAACAGGCAATTTAATGAGCACTTCTAGTTCTTCTAACCTCCCGCGGCGATTGATTGTGGGTATCAGTGGTGCTTCAGGCATTGTTTACGGCGTTCGTATTCTTCAAGTCTTGCAGAACTCAGACATCGAAACCCATTTGGTCATGAGCGAATCAGCGCGCATGACGTTGTCCACAGAGTTGGACCTGAGTGTGAAAGAAGTGGAAGCGCTGGCCAGCGAAGTTCACAGTGCTAAAAATATTGGTGCAAGCATTGCCTCTGGTTCTTTCAAGACCATGGGCATGGTGGTTGCCCCTTGTTCCATTAAATCTTTGTCTGAAATAGCCTACGGCATGACCAGTGGCTTGCTCTCCAGAGCTGCCGATGTGGTGCTTAAAGAGCGCCGAAGACTTGTCCTAATGATTCGCGAAACGCCGCTTCACAGCGGACACCTTCGCACCATGTTGCAAGCCTCTGAAAATGGTGCCATTTTGATGCCTCCTGTGCCGGCTCTTTATGCGCGCCCTCAATCCATTGATGACATGGTGAACCACACGGTGGGTCGCTGCCTTGATTTGTTTGACATCGAGACAGATTTAGTCAAACGTTGGGCTGGTATGGGGCAAGACAGCTAAGCTACAGCACATCATTCACAGCCAATAACACACCATGCAAACTTTGTTTGTTTATTACAAGTTGCCCATTGCTGAACACGCACAGTGGCGGCCACTTGTCGAAGCCTTTCAAGTTCAACTGAAGCACAAGTGGTCGGGCCTCAGTGCAGTGTTAATGCAACGACCGGAAGCCACGCCAGATGGCATCGAAACCTGGATGGAAATTTACAGCCACAAAGAAGGCGTGACCCAAGAGATGATGGACAGCATTGCTGCTGATGCCATCGCTCATGGCTTGCCACCAAAAAGAATGTCTGAGTTTTTTATTCCACTGCGTTAATTTATTTTTAACCTGTCTATTTGAGGAGCACAAAGATGACAGAACCAAAGCAACAGGGACATTCACCTGAATCTCGATCTACAGATGTGCCTTTGGCACGACGCGGTTTTTTAGGCGGCGTATTGGCCTCTGGTGCTGTTGCAGCCAGTGCCGCGGCTTCTCTTGCCACTTCATCGGCGCATGCCGCAGAACCTGCAAAACCTTCCGCGTTGCCCCCTTCAGCAAAAGGCGCTCAGGCTGAAACCGGCATCCCCCCCGATCTTGGCCACGGTCAAGGCATGCCAGGTTCAGACTTTATGGTGGACGTGATCAAGTCGCTTGACATTAAATACTTGCCTTCCAATTGCGCTTCAAGTTTCAGAGCATTGCATGAGTCGCTGATTGACTATGGTGGCAACACCAAACCCGAATTTCTAACCTGCATGCACGAAGAGTCCGCAGTGGCCATGGGGCATGGTTATTTCAAGGCCTCTGGTAAACCCCTGTTAACCCTGTGTCACGGCACTGTGGGTTTGCAACATGCCTCCATGGCCATTTACAACGCTTGGTGTGACCGGGTGCCTGTCATTGTGGTGGGCGGAAACGACATGGACGCAGCTTATCGGCCACCAGGTGTGCCCACCTTCCATGCCGCGCAAGACATCAATGCCATGGTGCGTGACTACACAAAATGGGATGACACGCCAGTTTCACTGCAACACTTTTCGCAGTCATTTGTACGTGCTTACAAAATTGCCATGACACCGCCTTATGGCCCAGTGGCAATTTCTTTAGATGCAGCATTGCAAATGGCGCCCGTGCATTTGCACGAAGGCAAAATGCCTTACATCCCCAAATACATTCCAACTTCACCGCCACAAGGCGATTCGGGTGCGGTGAAAGAAGCTGCCAAGATGTTGGTCCATGCGAATAACCCTGTGATCGTGGTCGATCGCGCCGCCAGAACCCCCGAAGGTGTTGGTTTGTTGGTGCAATTGGCAGAGCTTTTACAGGCCAAGGTGATTGATCAGGGAAGTCGCATGAACTTTCCTAAAACACATTATTTGAGTGCACCTGCAACAGCCACTGCCAATGCAGATGTGATCATTGGTTTGGAGCTTTCAGACTTCTGGGCCACGGTCAATGCCTATACCGACAACAACTCCAATGACGGTCACGGAACCAATGCTTCACGCATCAAACCACAAACCAAACTCATCAGCATCAACTCTGTCGATCTCTTAACGAAGTCGAATTACCAAGACTTCCAACGCTTCCAGGTGGTTGATGTGCAAATGGCTGCCGACGCGCAAACCACCTTGCCATCTTTGATTGAAGCGGTTCGCTCTGCAATGCCCGCCGATAAAAAAGACATCATAGCCAAGCGAGGCGAATTGCAGCGCAAGGCGTATGAAGAAGATAAAGTTCGCACCCGCACTGCCGCTGCCTTGGGATGGAATGAGAGCCCCATCAGCACGGCGCGTTTGGTGATGGAGACCTTTGCAGCCGTTAAAAATGAAGATTGGGCCTTGGTCGCTTCAGAAGGCAATGTGAGCAATTGGCCCACACGTTTATGGCCCATGGAAAAACACCACCAGTGGCTAGGTCGCTCGGGCGGTTATGGTGTGGGCTATGGCGCACCAGCTTCTATGGGCGCTGCACTGGCCAACCGCGATTTGGGTCGGTTCTCAGTCAGCATTCAATCGGATGGCGATTTGATGTTTGCACCTGGCGTGCTGTGGACCGCTGCAAAACACAAAATCCCTTTGTTATCCGTGATGCACAACAACCGCGGCTATCACCAAGAGGTCATGCACGTTCAACGCTTGGCCAATTTTAGAAACCGCAAAGTCAATCTTGACGGCGACATGGGACCTGTAGGAACAAGTATTGAAAATCCTGATATTCAATACCACGAGCTGGCCAAGTCGATGGGCTGGTGGGCCAAGGGTCCGATCAAAGATCCGGCTCAATTGGCATCTGCATTGAAAGAAGCTGTGGCGGTGGTCAAGTCTGGCCATCCTGCCTTGTTGAATGTGTGGACTCAACCCCGCTGATCCAAGGAGACTCTTATGAAATTACATCAAATCAAGATCATCGCGGGACTGTCCTTGTTGGCATTTTCGGGCATCACACTGGCTCAGACTTCGAACACATCAGCAGAAAAAGGCAAGCAAGCTTATGTCAAAAATGGCTGCTGGCAGTGCCATGGCTTTGTGGGGCAGGGCGGCATTGCAGGTGCCAAGCTTGCGCCAGATACAAAACCCATCGAATATTTCCAAGCCTTTGTGCGCCATACCAACGGCCCCATGCCGCCTTACAGCGAAAAGATTCTTTCTAATCAAGATTTGAGCGATATTCACGCCTACCTGAAGTCAATTCCCAAGGGCCCTGACTACAAAACTTTACCTTTGTTGAATTGAGTGGGATTTTCAATTCATTGAACGACTGATTTCCCCCAAGGCAGGCCTTGCCTGCACATGAAACAATGTGCCTCATGGCCTGTTATTTTTTCCAAAGCAGTAATTGAGAAACTGAGCGCATGCAGCAAGATATTTTGATCAATTGGTCGCCTCAAGAAACACGCGTCGCGGTTGTGGAGCAGGGCGCGGTTCAAGAGTTGCATGTGGAGCGTTCCTTGGAACGTGGCTTGGTCAGCAACATTTATCTCGGAAAAGTGGCCCGCGTGTTGCCTGGCATGCAGTCGGCCTTCATTGACATTGGCCTAGAGCGAGCAGCTTTTTTACACGTCGCAGATGTTTGGCAAAGACAGCCTGAGGGCGAGCCGCCTCAAGTCGCACGCAGCAGCCAGACTTTGGTTCCTATTGAGAAGCAAGTGTTTGAAGGCCAAGCCTTGATGGTGCAAGTGGTCAAGGATCCCATCGGTACCAAGGGCGCTAGGCTTTCAACCCAAATCAGCATTGCAGGACGTCATTTGGTCTTTTTGCCGCAAGACGACCACATTGGCGTGTCACAAAAAATTCCTTCAGATCAGCGCGACGCATTAAGAGCGCGTTTGCAAAATTTGGTCGGTACACAAGGGGGCGGATTTATATTGCGTACCAATGCAGAAGATTCCAGCGATGCAGAGTTAGGTGAGGACATTGCTTATCTTCGCAAAACTTGGGC
>CAIODE010000537.1 GCA_903856875.1 uncultured Burkholderiales bacterium | reverse complement strand
GCTGATGTTGACCTGCGGATATTGATCGCGCAATTTGGCAACTGGAACAGGCAGTACATATCGCGCTTGGGTGTGGGTGGTGGCAATCGACAGGGTTCCGTTGTCTTGCGCACTGTACTGCTCGCCGATGCGTTTCAAATTCCCAATTTCTCGCATGATGACTTCGATGCTTTTGAGAACATGTTGGCCTGGCTCTGTAATTCGCTTCAGCCTTTTGCCGTGTCGGGCAAAGATGTCAATGCCCAGTTCCAGTTCCAGCTCAATGATGGCTTTGGAGACCCCAGGTTGAGAGGTATGCAGTGCTTTGGCTGCTTCAGTCAGGTTGAGATTGCGACGTGCGGCTTCTTGTACAAATCGAAATTGATGCAAGTTCATATCAATAAACCCAGTAAGATTGAGTTTATTATGCCTTATGAATCTAAGGATCGCTTTCTACTGCAGAGATTGAAGCTGCAAGGTCTTCTTAAAGAGCGCTTGGGCGCAACGCAATTTGAGCCATGGCTCGAGTCAGTTCAGGTTCTTCGCCAATGGCATTTCTCAATTCAAATGTCACACCAGGATGTTGATTGATAAGGTCTTGCAACAACAACGGCAGGTCTTCCCTAGCATGCCTTCCAACCCCTAAGAACATGGGAACAATGCGAACCACATTGACGCCCGTCTGAACCAAGCGAGTAACGGTCGTTGGCAAGTCGGGCTCGGTCAGTTCAAGGTAGGCGCAGGCTACTTCTGTGTTCGGTGAAATTTGCTTCACTTGATCGGCAACGGCTTCAATAGGGCGTCGCCATAGCGCGTCTCTTGAGCCGTGAGCAAACAAAATGATGGCATCTTTGAAGCTGTGTTCTGTCATTCAAAAACCTTATTGACGTACAACCAGCCACCAAAAAGTAGCCAGTGAGATCAAGCTGTAAATCATTGCGGGCGCAGCGGCCGTGAGCCAAGGTTGCCAATTTTGTAGGTTTCCCATGAAGCCAAACACGTTGTTGAGCAAATAGAAACTGATGCCAGCCATGACCCCTCCAAATACATAGCCTGCAATGTTGCCAGATCTAAAGTGCAAATAAGCAAAGGGCAAAGCCAGCGTAAGCATGACCCAGCAACTCAGTGGATAAAACACCTTTCGCCAAAACTCAATTTCATAGCGTTGGGCATTTTGACCATTCGCAGCCAAATGTCGCATGTATTGAAACAAATCGATGGTTTTCATTCGATCAGGACTGAGCAGAGCTGCCGAAATCATCTCTGAGGTGATTTCGGTTTTCCATGACCACTCAGGCAGATTCAAAATTTCAATTCGTGAATCTTCGCCTGTTGCAATGTGAAAAATTCGCCGATCGACGGGTTTCAACAGCCAAGAACCATCAGCCATGAACTGTGCGCTTGGCGCAAGGGTCATTGACTTGAGGCGGCCTTCGTTGTCAAACTCATGAATGCGAATGTTTTCGGGCTGGCCTTCGCTGCTCATAGATCTCACGTTGACGGCGAATTGTGATTGGGCCTGTTTTTCTCTCAGCCAAGCGCCCGTCTGGCCAATGGTAATTTGACCTTGATAATGGGCCTTTAAAAGTTGTGCTTGTTTGTCTGTCCAAGGTGAAATATAGTCGCCAAAAATGAAAGTGACAATCACAAAAACAAGGCCTAACTGAAAGAGCGTTTGAAGTGCACGCCAGGGCCCCAACCCACCTGTTCTGAGGATGGTGAATTCGGAACTTTGCGCAAAACGAGCCATGACAAAAATGGCGCCAATCAAAACAGAGATGGGCAACAACTCATACAAATGGCTGGGCATGAGCAAGGCCACATACATCAACGCATGCTGCAGTTGATAACCCTGAAACTTGTTTCGACTCAGTGTCTGAAGTTGATCGACTAGGTCGAAAAAAACAAACAATGCAAGAAAGCCAAGGGCTACAAAACTAACCGCTCGAATAATTTCCCCATGAATTAAACGACGAATGGTTTTCATGTGCCACCTTCAGTTCTGCGGGTCTTTGGTAGAGTGAACATATTCTTCCAAGACAAATTGAAGTGTCTAAAAAGAAGCCAGACAAAAGCCAGGCAAAAGGCGCTGCCGTGAAGTCCCAACATGAATGCAGTGAGGCTTGTTCTTTCAGACGCAATCCAATTTTGTCCAACGTTCACCATGTTGTAGTAACCCACAAAGCAAAACAAGGCAACTGCCAGGTGATAACTCTTGCCAACGCGCGGGTTAACGCTTGCCACGGCAAGCCCGACGATCATTAAATTAAAGGCAGCAAATGGCAATCCCAATCGCCAAGATAATTCACCAAGATTGACCGGCGACGGCGCTTGGATCAAGCCTAAGGTACTCACCATGCGGCTTTGAATGTCTGTAGCAGCTATTTTCAGAGTTGGATCGATCAGCAATTGATAGTCGTTGAACGCGGTAATTCGCACATCACCCGTTTGGTGGTTGCGCAGCATTTGTTGGCCCTGTTGCAAACTTAAAAATCGCTCGCCTTGGTGAAGTTCAATTTGCCCTTTTTGGGCAGTTGTGACTGTCTCAATCATGCCATCTAGACTTGAAACAAACACATGCCGGCCTGTTTGATTGCTGGGGCTGTCCTTGTCGATGAAGAAAACTCTTTTCCCACCCGCCGATTCTTGGAATTGACCTGGCGCAACACGCTCGATGTCATTGCGTTGTTCAAAGCGGTCTCGCAAGTCTTGGATTTGTTTGTTACTCCACGGCCAAACAAAAAGCGCCAGCAAGCCGATGGCTAAAAAGATGGGCCAAGCAAATCTCAGCAAAGGTCGGGTGAATGAAGTGAGGCCTCGTCCACTTGAAAACCAAATGACCATTTCACTGTCTGCGTACATGCGTGACAGTGTGGAGACCACCGCAATGAACAAGCTGAGTGTCAAAATGGTGGTGAGGTGTCCAATGACAGTCAACCCCATTACCAGCATGACTTCTGAGGGATTCACTGAGCCCTTGGTTGCTTGGCCTAAAGTTCGAATCAAAATAATGGTCATCACGATCGTGGCTAGAACCACCACCGTGGCACCAAAACTTCGGGCCAAATCTTTTTGAATGGAAGAATGGAATAACATTGTCGGATTGGAAAAACTCAATTATGAACTTCGAATTAAAAACACTCACTCTGGCAGCCGCTGCTAAATCCTCTTCAGATGCCTTGATTGTCCTCATTTCTGATCACTTTCAAGCGGGCAAAGACCCACTTTCGTCACTGATTGAAAAAGCCTTGAAGGCCAAAGATTTTTCAAGCAAGACCGGAAAAGTCCTTCACACCTATGCGTCACCCGGTGTTTCTGCGCCTAAAGTGGTGTTTTTAGGGGTCGGCGCTGCCAAGCCCGCTGACATGAAGTCAGCCATTTCGGGCCTCACTGCCAGTTTAAAAGCCACTGAAACCAAGAAACTCACTGTTGTGTCCCCTGAACTTCTCAGTGCGCAGACTCTGCAGGCCTTGCTTGTGGCTTTGGCAGAGGGAACCTATGTTTACAGCACCACCAAATCAAAACCTTCTGCGCGCTCCTTAAGTCAAGTGAGCTTGGGTTTGCCCAGCCTTACCCTTGAACTGCAATCCGCATTGAAAGCCACCGTCGGCTTGATCCAAGGTATCGAGTTTGCCAAAGAGTGGGCCAACCGACCTGCCAATCATGCAACGCCCACCATGCTGGCCAAGGCCGCTATGACGCTGGCCAAATCAGGCGCAATGTCTTGCCAAGTTCTGGGTCCCAAGGAAGTTGCCAAGTTGGGAATGGGCTCTTTCATGTCCGTGGCGCAAGGCTCCGCTGAGCCGCTGCGTTTCATTGTGCTGAAGTACCAGGGAGGCCCTAAATCAGAGGCGCCAACTGTGCTGGTGGGCAAGGGCATTACCTTTGATACCGGAGGTATTTCACTCAAGCCTCCAGGCCAAATGGACGAGATGAAATTTGACATGGGTGGCGCGGCCAGTGTTTTAGGTGTTTTCAAATCCCTCAGTCTGATCAAACCCAAAATCAATGTGGTGGGCCTCATTCCCGCTTGTGAAAACATGCCTGACGGTATGGCTGTGAAGCCAGGTGATGTGGTCACTAGCATGAGCGGTCAAACCATTGAAATTTTGAACACCGATGCAGAAGGACGTTTGATTTTGTGTGATGCACTCACCTATGCCGAGCGCTTTAAACCGCAAGCTGTCATTGACATTGCCACGCTCACAGGCGCATGTGTCGTAGCCTTGGGGGCTATTCGAAGCGGCATGTTTGCAACCGAAGACCACCTGGCTCAAGGTCTGCTTAAAGCGGGCGATGAAGCCATGGATCTTTGCTGGAGAATGCCACTCGATGATGGCTATGGCGAAACACTGAAGAGCAATTTTGCAGATGTGGCCAATGTCGGGGGCCGTGATGGTGGGGCCATCATTGCCGCTAAATTTTTGCATCGTTTCACGAAAAAATACCCGTGGGCACACTTGGACATCGCTGGCACAGCATGGAAAGGCGGTGCTTCAAAGGGCGCAACAGGCAGACCTGTTGGCTTGTTGCTGCATTACTTGCTTTCTCAGCAGCCGTCTAAAGCGAGCACATCTGCGAAAAAGACAGTTCGCTCAGGGAATTAAGACGAGCACCTGACTTATTTCGATTGCATTCACATGACGCAAGTAGATTTTCATTTCAATGCGCCTGACAAGTTGTCTTATGTGTGCCGTTTGTTGCGCAAGGCCAGTGGTCAAGGCCGCAGGGTGGGTGTGTTGGCAGATCAAGACACATCCCACTTGTTAAACCAAATGTTATGGAATTTAAATGCAGCTGATTTTGTGACGCATTGCTTGCTCACGGATTCGCCCAGCATGGTTGAACAATCGAGCGTCATTTTTTCCTCAAACTGGACTGGTTTAACGGAACTTCAGCAACTGGACGTTTTCCTCAATTTAAACGATTTGCCACCCCCCCAATTGGAGGGCATTCAGCGTTTGATCGAAGTGGTTGGCCCTGAAGAAAGAGACAGGTCTAGCGCTAGGCAACGGTGGAAACATTATTCCCAGCTTGGATTTCAGATTAACCGATTCGATTTGACATCGGCCAAGCTCAATTAGCCTTGGTTTT
>CAIODE010000536.1 GCA_903856875.1 uncultured Burkholderiales bacterium | reverse complement strand
GATAAGGACAGCTCTCCAGCAAACTCGAAGTCATTCAAGCGTGCGCCATCGATCTGACCGCTGGCCGCCAAAATGCCCAATGCAATCGGCAAATCAAAACGGCCAGAGTCTTTGGGCAGGTCGGCTGGCGCCAAATTCACGGTAATGCGCTGATTGCTTGGAAACTCAAAACCTGAGTTTTGAAGCGCAGAGCGAACGCGTTCCCGGGCCTCTTTTACTTCGACATCTGCCAGGCCGACCAAGCTAAAGCTGGGCAAACCATTGGCCAGGTGCACTTCGACCGTGACGGAAGGCGCTTGAAGACCTAGCAAAGCCCGACTTTGCACCAAAGATAAACGCATACTTGCTCCGCGCACCAAACGGGTGCAATATCTGTCAGATTTTTTATAACTCAGACCTAGGGGGGTGCAATTGGCATTGGAACACCTGTGCCGCAAAAAAACCATTTCAGAGTGATGACAATGACTTGCACTGATGCAGTGCAGCATTGGCATGCTAAATGCTTAAAAACACCAGTCTCATTCTCATTCAATAGGAACTTCTCATGAAAAAAATCGTTACCCCCCTGATGTTGGCCATGTCTTTGGCAATTGCTGGAAATGCATTCGCTCAAGCAGCACCCGCTGCCCCCGCAGAGCCAGAATCAACTTTGTCGTTCAATGTGGGCGGTTTCAATGAATACCGCTACCGCGGCATTTCACAAAGCCGTATCGACCCCGCATTGCAAGGCGGTGCAGATTACGCCGATAAGAGCGGTGCCTATGTTGGCATTTGGGGCTCTAGCATCAAGTGGATCAAAGACGCTGGCGGCAAGGCCAATGCCGAAGTTGACTACTACGGCGGCTACAAATTCACCGCCGGTGAAGTGGGTTATGACATTGGTTTCCTGCACTACGAGTATTCTGGCAATGCACTGAAGCCTAGCGCCAACACCAATGAGTTGTACGGTGCCGTCACCATGGGCCCCGCCACTTTGAAGTACTCACAAAGCACTGGCAACTTGTTCGGCTTTGCCAAAAGCAAGGGCAGCTCTTACGTTGACCTCACCGCCACATTCGACTTGAGCGAAGGCTATTCATTCACTCCCCACCTCGGTTATCAAAGTGTGAAGGGTGCTGGCAACGGCATTTACTCCTATACAGATACTGCCCTGACATTGGGCAAAGATTTGGGCAATGGCTTGGCTGCATCTGCCGCCGTCATTGGGACCAACGCCAAAGCAGGTTCGTACATTTATACCGCCGGTAAAACTGTGACGCAACTGGGCAAATCAGGCTTGGTTGTTGGCCTGAAATACAGCTTCTAATTTTTTTTGTATTACCAAGGAACCATCATGAAACTGGTGACCGCCATCATTAAACCCTTCAAGCTGGATGAAGTGCGTGAAGCACTCTCCGCCATCGGCGTCCAAGGCATTACTGTGACCGAAGTCAAAGGCTTTGGCCGTCAAAAGGGTCACACCGAGTTGTATCGGGGTGCTGAATACGTGGTTGATTTCTTGCCCAAGGTCAAGATTGAAGCTGCTGTTTCAACCGACCAAGTTGAACGAGTCATCGAAGCAATTGAAGCCGGTGCACGCACCGGCAAAATTGGCGATGGCAAAGTGTTTGTTTACGACTTGGAACAAGTTGTGCGCATTCGTACCGGTGAAACTGGGGCTGAAGCCCTTTGATGCCCCAGAAAGAGAGAACAGAATGAAAAAAATACTTGCCTCCCTCGCGTTGGGATTAACCTTGTGCTTTGGCGGTGCTGCATTTGCACAAACCGCTCCCGCAGCAGAAGCCAAAGTTGAAGCCAAGGCTGAAGCAAAAGCTGAAGCTGCTGCACCTGCAACGGCCCCTGCTGCAGCGCCCGCTGCGGCTGAAGCTGCCCCTGCCATTGTTCCTAACAAAGGCGACACAGCTTGGATGATGGTTTCCACCATCTTGGTCATCATGATGGTGGTGCCTGGCTTGGCTTTGTTCTACGG
>CAIODE010000535.1 GCA_903856875.1 uncultured Burkholderiales bacterium | reverse complement strand
GTTGTTTATGACTTAGAGCACATGGGCATGCCTTTTGACCGCAACCCAGACGGCACCATTTACCAGCGGCCGTTTGGCGGACACACCGCCAACTATGGCGAGAAGTCGGTTCAACGTGCTTGCGCTGCGGCTGACCGTACCGGCCATGCCATGTTGCACACCCTTTACCAGCAAAACATCAAAGCCAAAACCAGCTTCTTTGTAGAGTGGATTGCCCTCGACCTGATTCGCGATGCTGAAGGCGACGTGGTTGGCGTCACATCACTTGAAATGGAAACCGGCGACCTGCACATTTTGCACGCCAAAACTGTGTTGTTGGCTACCGGTGGTGCTGGCCGCATCTTTGCAGCCTCCACCAATGCCTTTATCAACACCGGCGACGGTTTGGGTATGGCCGCTCGCGCTGGCATCCCATTGGAAGACATGGAATTCTGGCAGTTCCACCCCACTGGCGTAGCCGGTGCAGGCGTGTTACTCACCGAAGGTTGCCGCGGTGAAGGCGCCATTTTGCTCAACAGCAATGGTGAACGTTTCATGGAACGTTATGCACCGACCTTGAAAGACTTGGCCCCTCGCGACTTCGTGTCACGCGCCATGGACCAAGAGATCAAAGAAGGCCGCGGCTGCGGGCCAAACAAAGACTATGTGATGTTGAAGCTGGACCACTTGGGTTCAGAAACCATTCACAAACGTTTGCCCTCTGTGTACGAAATTGGTATCAACTTCGCCAACGTCGACATCACCAAAGAACCTATTCCTGTGGTGCCCACCATCCACTATCAAATGGGTGGCATTCCGACCAACATTCACGGTCAAGTGGTCATCCAGTCTGCCAGCAGCCACAATGCGGTGGTCAACGGCTTGTACGCTGTGGGCGAATGCTCCTGCGTGAGTGTGCACGGCGCTAACCGCTTGGGCACCAACTCATTGCTCGACCTCTTGGTGTTTGGTCGTGCGGCAGGCAATCACATTGTTGATTTCGCCAGCAAAACCAAGTCACACAAAGACTTGCCCAAAGATGCAGCTGACTTGACATTGGCGCGTCTGAACCGTCTCGAAGGTCGCAAGGGTGAGTACTCACAAGATGTGGCCAACGACATGCGCGCGACCATGCAAATTCACGCCGCCGTGTTCCGGACACAAGCCACCATGGACGAAGGTGTGGTGAAAATTGCTGAAATTCGCGAACGTGTGAATGCCATCGCTTTGACCGACACCTCCAAGGTGTTCAATACAGCTCGCATTGAAGCCTTGGAAGTTGAAAACTTGATCGAGTGCGCCCAAGCCACCATGGTCTCTGCGGCAGCCCGCAAAGAATGCCGCGGCGCACACACTGTGAGTGACTATGAGCGTCCCGCAGACGACCCTATTACGCCATTGGGCCGCGACGATGCCAATTGGATGAAACACACCCTTTGGCACAGCGACACCAACAGCCTGACCTACAAACCCGTCAACTTGAAGCCTCTGACTGTGGACTCTGTGCCACCCAAGGTTCGGACGTTCTAAATTCCTGAAGGTAGCAACATGACCAAACGTATTTTTGAAATCTATCGTTACGATCCAGACAAGGATGCTAAGCCTTACATGCAGAGCATTGAGGTGGAATTGGACGGCCATGAACGCATGCTGCTCGATGCGCTCATGAAGCTGAAAAAAGTGGATCCCACTTTGACATTCCGCCGCTCATGCCGTGAAGGCGTTTGCGGCTCTGACGCCATGAACATCAATGGCAAAAATGGTTTGGCTTGCCTGACCAATATGCTGACCTTGCCTGGCAAAATTGTTTTAAAGCCTCTGCCTGGCCTGCCTGTTGTGCGTGACCTGATCGTCGACATGACGCAGTTCTTCAAACAGTACAACTCGATCAAGCCCTACTTGATCAACGACACCATTCCGCCTGAAAAAGAGCGTCTGCAAAGCCCTGAAGAGCGCGAAGAACTCGATGGTTTGTATGAGTGCATTTTGTGCGCCAGTTGCTCAACCAGCTGCCCCAGCTTTTGGTGGAACCCTGACAAGTTCGTCGGCCCAGCAGGTTTGCTCCAAGCCTACCGATTCATTGCTGACAGCCGAGACCATGGCACAGCCGAACGTTTAGACAACTTGGAAGACCCTTATCGCTTGTTCCGGTGCCACACCATCATGAATTGCGTGG
>CAIODE010000534.1 GCA_903856875.1 uncultured Burkholderiales bacterium | reverse complement strand
TCTCTCCAAAAACGGCCAAACGGGCGGCTAGGAAATCCCAGCTTCGCCCGTCAAAGTTTACTCAAGCAAGCGTCCAAAAAGACGCAACCTTTCAGTGCATTGCAGCTGACAAGGTAACCCCCTCCAAGGGTGCCGGCTTAGGCAACAAATTAGGAACATCACGCCAAGCTTGACGAATTTCGGTCATCAAAGTTTGGACTTCATTCAAAACGTTTAAATCGTTGTGGGCATTCACATACACCAGACGACGTGTCACATAACTGTACAACTCGTGCAAGTTACGGGCCAAGTCGCCGCCCTTGTCTAAATCTAAGGCGCCCTGCAAGCCAATCACAATGCGTCCAGCACGGACCAGGCTTTTGCTTTTTTCTTCAATGGCGCCGTGTTCGATATGACCGCGGGCTGTGACCAAACTTTCAAGAAGTCCGTCGAAAAGCATCTGAATCAGCTCTACTTTGTCGGCAACTACCGCCTGAGATGTGCGGTTGCCATCTCCATAGCTTTCCATGGCTTTGAAATGTAATCTCATGATGTCGTACTCCTTTTGATCCAGACACTGCTGGTATCGGAGGTTCGACGTGTAACTTGAGTAAATCGATTCAAAAAGACCTAAAGCGGCAAGGCTTGGCCCTTGCGTGTGCGCTGAATTGCCGCCAAAAAGCATGTTCATGCCTTGCTCCCCTTGGTTTTACCAGCATTCACTGGCTCGACCTTCAGGGTGCCACGCAGCTTTTTAACCACGGCTGTAAGCAACTGGCTTACACGCGACTCGGTCACGCCCAAAACTTCACCAATTTCTTTGAGGTTAAGTTCTTCAACGTAATACAAATTCATTAACAATTGGTCGCGCTCTGCCAAATCGCCAATGGCATCGGTCAGGGCGCCCATAAATTCTTCATGTTCCACAATGGCATCAGGCTGCTGTGAAGCGTCTGAGGCAATGCTCATGACCTCTTCAGTCACAACTTCCATGGAATAGGTTTCAAAACGTCGGGCCTGGGTTCGCTCTTTATGGAACTGCTCGATGTCTTTGCCCATGTGGTCGGCTAACTCGCCTTGTGTAGGCGTACGGCCCAATTCTGCAGCCAGCTCGTGGGTGGCCTCACTGTGCGACTTGTTAATGGCGACAGCAGATCTAGGCAAAAAGGATAGGCGCCTTACCTCGTCCAAAATGGCCCCGCGCACTCGGCTGTGGGCAAAATTTTCAAACTCAATGCCCTTAATGGGGTTGTAAGCGCGCGCAGCCTCTAGCAGACCAATCATGCCCACCTGAATCAGCTCATCCAACTCCATAAAGGGTGGCAACCGAACTTTGAGGTGCAAAGCAACGCGTTTAACCATGCCCAATTGGTCCATGACCAGCGATTCGCTGTTGTTTTGAACCTCTTCGTAAAGACGGGTGGAGTTGGCCATTGCGTTTTAAATGTCTGACGAAGCCAGACGTCGCTCCATGAAAAACTGCAAACCGCCCGAAACAGGAGGCACTTGCGGCAAGCCTTGAATGGACTTGGCCAAATGCCTAAAGTCT
>CAIODE010000533.1 GCA_903856875.1 uncultured Burkholderiales bacterium | reverse complement strand
GGGTCCCTTCGACTTCGTAAAGGTCGAACATCTCAAGCGGTTGCCGCTCTTGAGGAATATTGTCTATTTTGTTGAAAATGAGCCATTGCGGCACATCTTCTGCTCCGATTTCCCGAAGAACCCGTTTGACCTCGTTCATTTGCTCCGGATAGTTTGGATTGGAGGCATCCACCACATGCAGCAACAAGTCTGCGTCCGTAGCCTCCTGCAAGGTGGCCTGAAACGCATCGATCAAGCCATGAGGCAAGTCTCGAATAAAGCCCACCGTATCGGAGACTGAAGCACTGCGGCCAGCCTCTCCCAAGTAAAGTTGGCGAGTCGTGGTGTCTAGCGTGGCAAATAATTGGTCGGCCGCATAGGCGCGCGCTTTGACCAAGCTGTTGAACAAGGTAGATTTGCCTGCATTGGTATAGCCCACCAAAGACACATTGAACGAGTTGCGACGGTCGCGCTGCCTTCTTTGAGTGGAGCGTTGTTTTTTAACTTTGAGCAAACGATCCTTGGTGCGCTTGATGGCGTCACTGATCATGCGTCGGTCAAGTTCGATTTGCGTTTCGCCTGGGCCGCCTCGGGTGCCAATGCCACCACGCTGACGTTCAAGGTGAGACCACCTGCGAACCAAACGGGTACTTAGATATTGGAGGCGGGCCAACTCAACTTGCAATTTGCCATCGTGACTTCGAGCACGTTGTCCGAAAATTTCAAGAATCAGCAAAGTGCGGTCGTTGACGGGTAGCCCCAAATGGCGTTCAAGGTTGCGCTGCTGAGCAGGGCTCAAAGACTGGTCAAAGAGCACCTCTTTGGCGCCCATTTGTTCTGCCATGAATTTGATTTCATCGGCTTTACCCGAGCCAACAAACAAGGCTGCATCGGGGGCCTTGCGCTTACATGTCATTTTGGCCACGGGCTTCATGCCAGCCGTTAAGGCCAACTGACTGAGTTCATCTAACTCAGCGTCAAAATGAGGCAAGCCAAAATCAACGCCCACCAACAAGGCAGGCGTTGTATCAACCAATTCGCTGTTCAAAAGAAAGCGTTAAGTCGTCGAATCGTCGACGGCTTCGTCTGAACCAGAAAGGTTGACTGCTCGGCCGGGAACAATGGTGGAAATGGCGTGTTTGTAAACCATTTGAGTGACCGTGTTGCGAAGCAAGACCACATATTGGTCGAATGACTCAATTTGGCCTTGCAGTTTGATACCGTTGACCAAGTAAATGGACACTGGCACATGCTCACGACGCAATGCGTTGAGGAAGGGATCTTGCAAAAGTTGCCCTTTGTTGTTCACGATATTCTCCGTGTTTTGAATTGAATTAAGGGTTTCACCTTAACACATCAAAAGCAGCATTTTGCGCAAGTCCTTTTTAAAAACCTTACAAATTACCCTGCATCTTTGTCAGCGAAGGGGTTTTGAGATGTTTTCATTTCAATGCGCAGGGGCGTTCCAGACAAATCAAAGGCTTTTCGGAAACGACCCTCCAAATAGCGTTTATAGGTTTCAGTGACATGTTCCAAAGAATTGCCATGAATCACAATGACCGGCGGGTTCATGCCACCTTGATGGGCATACCGCAATTTCGGACGGAACATACCGCCTCGCTGGGGACTTTGAAATTGAACAGACTCAAGCAACAAACGTGTTAAAACAGGCGTGGTCATTTTGACCATGGCCGATTTGTGGGCTTGTGTGATGGATTTCCAAACAGGCCCCAGCCCTTGTCGTTTTTTGGCTGATATGGTGTGCAAGTTGGCAAACTTCAAAAATGGCAGTCGATTTTCAATCGATCGGTTCACCAATTCACGTTGGTATGCATCGACCGCATCCCATTTGTTGACTGCCAAGACCACAGCACGTCCACTGTCCAAAATAAAGCCTGCAATGTGGGCATCTTGATCGGTCACACCCTGTGTTGCATCCAACAGCAATAAAACGACATTGGCAGATTCGATGGCTTGCAAGGTTTTAACCACAGAGAATTTTTCGATGGCTTCAAAAACCTTGCCTTTGCGGCGCAAACCGGCCGTGTCAATGAGCTCGAACTTTTGACCGTCTCGCTCAAAGGGCACCGTAATGGCATCGCGGGTGGTACCTGGCATGTCAAAGGCGACCAAGCGTTCTTCGCCCAGCCAAGTATTGATGAGGGTTGACTTGCCCACATTGGGGCGCCCTGCCACCGCCAGTTTGACCACGCTCAGATCTGGTTCAGCTTCAGCATCTTCTTCAGGCAGCAACAGGGGGTCTAATGCAAACTCAACCAGGCTTCGCACGCCTTGGCCATGGGCGGCAGAGACAGGAATCACTTCGCCCAAACCCAATTCATAAAACTCGCTGATTTGAACGCCTTCACGCATGCCCTCGGCTTTGTTGGCAACCAACAAGCAAGGTTTGCCGATTCGCCTTAAATACTTTGCGATGTCATGATCTTGTGAAGAAACGCCAGCACGGGCATCCACGACAAAAACAACCACATCGGCTTCGGCAACGGCCTGCTGAGTTTGCTTGGCCATTTCTTTGTAGATGCCATCATGGGCATCAGGCTCAAAGCCGCCCGTGTCAATCACGATGTATTCATAACGCCCCTGACGTCCTTGGCCGTAGTGGCGATCGCGTGTGAGGCCCGCAAAGTCAGCGACGATGGCGTCGCGGCTTTTGGTGAGTCGATTGAATAAAGTGGACTTGCCCACATTGGGGCGTCCGACCAAGGCCAGTACGGGTTTCAAATCAATCTTTCAGTTGGGTGTTATTCGGCACGAAGGGCTTGCACCAGGCCACTCTTCGTCACGATTACCCAATTTTTCCCAACACGCACAGGTGTCATTGCAATGCCAGACGCATCAACTTGAATGCGGCCAATGGTTTGCCCATTGCTTGCATCAATCCAGTGAGCCCAGCCCAAATCGTCACCGACAACCAACTGTCCTGCCGCCCAATAGGGCGCAGTGAGCCCTCTAAAACGGAAAGCTTCAGATTGCCAAGCGACTTGGCCGCTGGTGCGTTGCCATGCCAACAATTTACTGTCAGATTCAGTGCCGAGAAGCAGCGTCTCTGAGCCGCTTAAACCGACATGTCCTTGTGTTGCACGCGTCCATAAATTGCTGCCTTTGAGGGCATCCACGCAGGTGACAGAGGTTTGAAATGCTCTTGCACAAATGACATTGTTGACCCTTGAAACACCCGCCACCAAGTCAACCAATCGCTCGACTTCGTTGGTGCCACGAGATGAGCCAATGGTGGTCTCCCACATGGCAACGCCATTGGCAGGATTCATGGCTACCAAGCGACCAGAAAGACCCACCAAAAGTTTGTCTTGGAAGGACGTAAGGATACCGGCTTGCTTCAGAACCAGGGGGTCGCCAGCGCGTTGTTGGCTCCACAATCTTTGACCTGAAGCACCATCAAAAGCCATGACAGTTCGATCAGCCGTTAAAACAAAGACACGTCCACCAGCAACCATAGGCGATGTAAATGAAGAAGCTGGCAACTTGAACCGCCAGATAACTTTGGCATTTGAAAGGGCAATCAATTCGTTGGCTTTTGAAATGACAGCAAAGCGCTCGCCATCGCCCCCAATGCCAGCGGCAATAGGCGTGTCTAAAGCAAGACGCCAGGACTCGGCGCCTGTTTCAGTGTCTATCAAACTGATGAGACCATTGCCAGTGACCAAGGCCAAACGACCTTCAGTCAAGTTGTAGCTTAAGGGTGCACTTGTATTGGCACTGATGGCACCCAGCTGAACTGACCATGCTTTGCTGATGCTCAATTGAGATTTGAAGTCGGTCAATGCAGTCGGTGTTGGTTTATCGGGGGTGCTTGAACAAGCAACCAATCCCATCAGCAAAGTGCCAACAGCTGCATAAAACAACCAAGACATGGGCCTCAACCTCACCCCAGCAGAGAAGGACTGAAATCTCATTGCGAAACACCTGTCGCAGCTGCAGGATCAACGCCCAGAGCGTTTAACTTGGCTGCAACCAAACGTCGGTATTCAGAATTTTCTTCCAACTGACGCCATGCATCGGCATAGGCTTTGATGGCTTCTTGCGGCTTGTTTTGGGCTGCATGAATATCGCCTTGAACATCTGAAGCCAGTCCTGCAAAAGCGGGATCAAAGGGCTTAGACAAAGTTTTCAAAGCCTCATCGAAAGATTTTTGCTGCGCTTGTAAGTTGGCCAAGCGAAGACGGGCCAATTGGGCATTTCCTTGGTCCGATGCACTTTCACTGGCCCATTGGAGCGCGGCCTTTGCAGCATCAGGTTTGTCGGTCATTTGAAAGGATTTGGCCGCCAGCAAGGCAGATTGAGCTGCAAATGTGGTGCTGGGGAAACGCTCCTTCATGTCGCTCCACGCGCGCTCAAGCTTAACTGTGTCTCCAGCAATAGCAGACTTTTCCAGCTCATCAAAGAGTGCCGAAGCCTTGCCAGACTGTTGACGTTGCCAGTATTGATAACCATTCCAGCCAGCGTAAGAGCCCATCACGGCAATCAAAAGCCAGGTGATGGCATTGCCGTACTTTTTCCAAAAGTGCTTGAGTTCATCAAGTTGTTCTTGTTCTTCTAGATCGAGATGTGATGCCATATTCAACTTTTATTTAAGAGACGGATTGTAGGCTGTGCGCCCAAGCATCCAACTTTTCAAGAGATTCTGTCCTTTGAGCCCCGCCGCCATCTCGCAATGACTTGACTGAAACTGTATTTTGAGCAAGCTCATCTGACCCAAAGATGAGGGCATAAGCTGCACCGCTGTTGTCGGCCTTTTTAAATTGGCTTTTCATGCTGCCAACGCCCTCCCCTGAGCCTGCATGCATTTGAACATTGACTCCCAGGGCTCTGATCTGCCTGAGATGCTTCAATACCAAGGGCATGTGGCTGGCATCGGGCACGATGGCGTAGGCATCTGGCGTGACTTCGGGCAATGGCGCACCCTGCTCTTCAAGCAAGGCCAATACACGCTCAATTCCTAAGGCCCAACCCACAGCAGGCGCGGGCTTGCCACCCACTTGCTCGATCAGATAGTCGTAGCGACCACCCCCACACACTGTGCCTTGAGATCCCAATTGATCGGTGATGAATTCAAACACTGTGAGGTTGTAATAGTCCATACCGCGCACCAAGCGAGGGTTTAATGAATACTTCACACCGTTGGCTTCAAGAATTTGACGCAATGCGTTGAAGTGGGCGAGCGAGGCTTCTCCCAAGAAGTCAAGGAGTTGAGGGGCTGACTCAACCACTTCTTTCATGGCCGGATTCTTGGTATCCAAAATTCGCAGTGGATTGGTGTGAAGACGACGTTTGGCATCTTCGTCTAAAACATCTTGATATTTTTCAAAGTGCCTGATCAACGCGGCTCGTTGTTCCAATCTCTCGGGTGGTTGACCCAAACTATTAATCTCATGGCGTACATCTTTCAGACCAATGGCTT
>CAIODE010000532.1 GCA_903856875.1 uncultured Burkholderiales bacterium | reverse complement strand
TTGGGCAGGTTTCGAATCATGTCCTGTTGAATTTCCTCAGGCGCATCGAAACCAAACACGGCCAAATTGCCAATGTTGAGCTTGATGATTTTGTGGCCCTCTTCATCCATTTGTCTGGCGCGGTCCATGATGGGTCCGCGAATGTCATAACAAACGTTGGCAAGCTTGGCTGATTATTGGATAGTTTTCAAAATCCCTCCGAGGGGTGTTGTCGCTTGGGAAAACCTATAATTTGACCACATAACTGGCCATTTTTAAGAAACTCCCAAGCATGAAACTTCATCCTGATGCCAGCAACGGCTTCTCAATCCATAGCTACAGCGATGAAGGCGTTGTTGTAAATGGAAAAACCCAGATCGGCCCCTTGCTTTTGTGCTCGGTCAAAGGACCTCAAAAATGGTCTGCCGAAAGCTTTGAGAGCCTCACCCAGGCATCTTTTGACGAACTGCTGCCTTTTTCTCCTGAGTTGGTCATATTTGGGAGTGGAAAGCGCATTCAATTCCCCGCGCCCAACTTGCTCCAAGGGCTATTTCAGCAAAGAATAGGGTTAGAAACCATGGACAACGGCGCTGCTTGCCGTACTTTCAATGTCTTGGCTGGGGAGGGTCGGCATGTGGTTTTGGTCTTGATCCCAAGCATGACCCGTTAAAAACTGTTTTGAGCACAATCAAGAAACTCACAGGGTTTCGGTTTAAAATACCCAATTGCCGCCGCAGTGGTACTCCTCCAGGGGTTCATTGGCCATGCGGTTCATTTCAGTCACGCGAGATTAGTTCTATGGCGATCGTTGTTAACAAACCCCTCCCTGAATTTGAAGCAAACGCAACGGGCGGACTCAAGGTTTCAAACACATCTCACAATGGCAAAATCATGATTTTGTACTTCTACCCGAAGGACAACACCCCTGGTTGCACCACTGAGGCAATGCAATTCCGCGATAAATTCAAAGACTTTGCCAAAGCTGGCGCTACGGTTTTTGGTGTTTCTCGTGACAATATGAAGTCGCACGATGACTTTAAAACCAAACTCGAGCTGCCCTTCGAATTGATCGCCGACACTGAAGAAAAAATGTGTCACATGTTTGGCGTGGTTAAAAACAAAATCATGTACGGCAAAAAGGTTAAAGGCATTGAGCGCAGCACCTTCCTGATTGGCCCAGACGGACTGGTCAAAGAAGAATGGCGCGGCCTGAAAGTGCCCGGACACGTTGAAGACGTTTTAAAAGCCGTGAAAGCACTCAAAAAAGCCGCATAATTGCGACATGCAGCTGAATAACAGCCCCATTTATTTTTACCTTAGCAAAGCCGCCTCGGCCTCAAGGCGGCTTTTTCTTTGCGTCAACACTTTCCACATTTCTACTGAGGCCTTGATTTATGCCACTGCCACCCGCACCGACACAGCGCGCTTCCTTGCTCGCCACTAAAAACATTGCTAAATTTGAAAAAAAATCGGCGCCCCCTCTTCCCCTGAGCAGTGAAATTGCATCTGCCAAAAAACCTTCGGCAAAAAAGCCAATGGACGACCAGCCTTTGAACCTGGCCTCGCTGCATCACTCGGCACTTTCAACGGCAAGTCCAGAGCCCAGCAATCGCGAGCCAATGCCTGTGGCTTCCAAAAAACCAAAAGCCACTAAAAAGAACAGTGGCCCCACCAAGTTGTTTGTGCTGGACACCAATGTGCTGATGCACGACCCGATGAGCCTGTTCCGCTTTGAGGAACATGACGTCTTCCTGCCGATGATCACGCTGGAAGAGTTGGACGGCCACAAAAAAGGCATGAGCGAG
>CAIODE010000531.1 GCA_903856875.1 uncultured Burkholderiales bacterium | reverse complement strand
ATGCTGCCCATGATGACGTCCATGTTGCTGGGGTTGCCCACGCGGAACATCAGGTCATCAAAGACATAAGGAATGTAGAGCACGCTCAATGAACAAGCGCCTGCCAACAGCCAGTCCACCAGTGGAACGCCGCCGGGACTTAACAGAGAACTTTTAACGCTTCGATCTGCAGATGAGGCGCTGAATGCAAAGACCAAAAAAATCATGCCCAGCACAAAAGCCAAGTGCACGCCGCGGTGTGTGATTTCTTGCAGCAAACCAAAACCAGCGGTGTAGTAGTGGAAGCAAGACAAGGCAATCAAGAGCCATTTCACAATTTGCGTTGCAGGCGGCTTGGTGGGCCGGAAACGCATCTCAGGGTCGAACTGCTCTTCCAGTTCTTGTAGCTTTTGATCGTCGGGTAGCAAGGTGGCTGCGGTCATGTCAATACTCTGGAAACTTCAAGTAATAACGGGCGAGTTAACCTAGAGTTAACTCGCCCGTTGGCATTTAACGAAAGTTAAATTATTTCAACACACCGGCTTCGCGGTAATACTTTTCAGCACCAGGGTGAAAAGGAATGCCAGCGCCTTGCACGGCATTTTTCAAAGTAATGAGTTTGCCTTTGGCATGGCCAGCGGCCAATGCTTTTTGGGTGGACTCGCTGTACAAAGCTTTGGTAATTTGATAAATGGTTTCAGTGTCGGCTTTGGCGCTGGTGACCCACTGGGCGCCCACAGACAATGTGTTCACCGCATCAACGTCTTTGTAGGTGGCTGCTGGCACACTGTCGACAGCAAAGAACGAGCTTGTGTTGCGAAGCGCTTGCGCTTGAGCACCTTCAATGGGCAGCAAAGCAATGCCGCCGCCACTTGATGCCAACTCAGCAATGGCACCGGCAGGTGCGCCGCCCACAAAGAAGAAGGCATCTAAAGCGCCGTCTTTCATTTTGTCTGCAGCTTGATTGGGCTTGATGTACTCAGGCTTGATTTCAGATTCTTTGATGTTGTATGCCGCCAAGATCAAACGTGCGTTGACCAAGGTGCCAGAGCCTGGCTCGTCTAAGGCAACGCGCTTGCCTTTGAGTTCTGAAATGCTCTTGATGCCAGAGGATTTTTTAACAACCACGTGAATGGTTTCAGGGTAGAGGTTGGCAATGAGGCGCAAATCGGGAATATTGGGCTTGCCTTCGTAGATGCCGGTGCCTTTTTGCGCCCATGTGGCTACGTCAGACTGGGAGAAGCCAGATTCCATAGCGCCGCTGGCCACGCCATTGACGTTGGCCACAGAGCCGTTGGTGGCTTGTGCCGTGGCAATCAATTTGCCGGGAATAGAAACTGCATTGGCAATCATGCCGCCGACTGGGTAATAAGTGCCTGCGGTGCCGCCTGTGCCAATGCGGAAGAAAGCTTGCGCTTGTGCGCTGGTGCTAACCGTGAGGGCCAGGGGCAATGCCACAGCCATGCCAATGGCCAAACGGCGTGCAACTCGATTCAGGTTCATAGATACTCCAGTTAAATCCGGTTGAAAGAATTTTTCAGTAGGCCTTATTTCCACCATTTAGGGAATAGGACTAACACTGATTAATTTGACAGTGTAAAGCCCAAAATAGGTGAGAACAAGGGATCCAATTAAATGCAGGCTGGCTGTGCTCAATGCCAAAATCAGGCGTCCTTGTTGGAGCATGCCCACCACTTCGGCAGAAAATGTAGAAAAAGTGGTGAGTGCGCCCAGAAAACCTGTGACGCAAAAGAGGCGCCATTCTGGATCGAGTTGAGGCAGGTTTTGAAAAACACCTACGCAAAGGCCAATGAGGTAACCGCCAATGAGGTTGGCCGCCAAAGTGCCCCAAGGAAATAGGCCATCGACAGGGGTGGCTGGGTTTAGCCACAAGCCCAACTGCCAGCGCGCCAGGGCACCCAGTGAGGCCCCCACACAAATTGCAATGACTGCAAACATAGTTGAGTCCTCCGATTAAAAGGGTGGCCCTTCAGCATCGCTTGCGGCCTCTGCGAATACGTTTTCGCCGCCTAAAGCGTCAATCACGTCTTTCAGCAAAGGCCCTAGCATGCCAGTACTTAGGACCACGTCGGCATCAAACTTGTCTTCACCTTTGGTGCTGAGGGCGTCTGGTTCTGTGCCATCTAAAAATGCAACTTTTTTCAGCTGCAAACTTTCGGTCAGTACAAAGCTAGCTTTACCCTCCCAGCTGAGCGCCAATTGGGTAGGAAGTTTGCCCTCGCGAACATGTTTGCGCACTTCCTCGGTGCTCAAAATGTGCCGTGTGTACTTCACCATCGGCTGGTCTTCTGCGCCAGACTTCAAAACACATTCTTTTTCCACACTCAACGAACGCGGAAGATCGTCTGGGTTGGTGGCCAATAACCAAGCTGCCATGCCGGTTTGGGGCGAGGTGGCGGTTTGCAACAATTTCAGGCCTAGGCCTGGCAAAGCACGCACCAACTGAGTGATCACTTCATCTGCATTGCCTGAGCTGCCAGCGTCGATGGCCAGCAGGTGGTCTTTGGGGTTGATCCACACCATCACTGCGCCTTGCTTGGAAAAGGCTTGAGGCAGCAAACTGTGCAAAATGTCTTCGCGCATTTCGCGTGTTTCTTTTTTTCCAGGTTTGCGGCCCGTCTTGGCTTCAATGTCTTGCACCTGCAATTCAGCTTTGCGTTTGACAACGGAGGAGGGGACGGCTTTGGTCTCTATGAGAAGTTTGGCAATCCATTGACCGCCAATGGACTCAATGAATGGGCCATTGGCGACGCCTCTAGGCTCAGTCCAGCCCACTGATTTGTCTTGACCGGGGGTGCATTCGATAAATCGGTTGGCAGAAAAGGCTGATTCAATCTCTGGTACGGTGGCGTTCCAGTCGGGCCCAATTCTGTAGGCCATCACATTTTTAAACACGTATATCCTTGAGGGGTTGTTTGACATCGCGTCAAATTTGGATCAATCATAGTAGAAACCATGTTTCTATTTGAAACAGTCGTTACAAAATGCAATCGTTTTCACGCACATCAAACTCAGATCAAAAAACTTGGCAATTTTGGATTGACCGTGGGGGCACGTTCACCGACATCGTAGGAAAGCGGCCTGATGGTCAATTGTTGACGCACAAATTACTTTCTGAAAATCCGGATCAGTACAAAGACGCAGCAGTGGCTGGTATTCGGCACTTGTTGGGATTGATGCCACAAGAATCTGTCACGCCAGATTTGGTCGCTTGCGTCAAGATGGGCACAACGGTTGCTACGAATGCATTGCTAGAGCGCAAAGGTGAAAAAACATTGCTGGTCACGACGCGTGGATTTAGAGATGCCCTGCGCATTGCTTATCAAAATCGCCCCCGATTGTTTGATCGGCATATTGTGCTACCAGAGCTGCTCTACAGCGAAGTGATCGAAGCACAAGAGCGGATGTCTGCGGTTGGCGAAGTGATTGAGCCCCTGAATGTCCAGACTTTGCGTGTTCAATTGCAAGCGCAGTTTGACGCTGGCATTCGCAGCGTGGCCATTGTGTTCATGCACGCGTACCGATATCAACAGCATGAAATCTTGGCCACAAATTTGGCCCGGCAAATTGGCTTCACCCAAATTAGCACCTCGCATGAAACTAGTCCCCTGATGAAGTTTGTGAGCCGCGGCGATACCACCGTGGTAGACGCTTATCTGTCACCTATTCTGCGTCGCTATGTCGATCAAGTGGCCAGCGAAATGCCAGGCGTCAAATTGATGTTCATGCAGTCCTCTGGTGGCTTGACCGATGCGCATGCGTTTGCTGGCAAAGATGCCATTTTGAGCGGACCCGCTGGCGGCATTGTGGGCATGGCGCGCACTGCCGAAGGCGCTGGGCACAATAAAGTGATTGGCTTTGACATGGGCGGCACCTCCACCGATGTGTCGCATTACGCCGGTCAGTTTGAGCGTGAGTTTGAAACTCAAGTGGCGGGCATTCGCATGCGCGCACCCATGATGAGCATTCACACGGTGGCGGCTGGCGGCGGCTCCTTGCTGCAGTTTGATGGTGCCAGATTGCGTGTGGGGCCCCAAAGCGCTGGCGCCAATCCAGGGCCTGCCAGTTACAGGCGCGGCGGCCCATTGGCTGTGACGGATGCCAATGTTTTGGTGGGTAAAGTGCAGCCTGATTTTTTCCCTGCGGTGTTTGGACCTGAGGGCCATCAAAAACTAGATGCTGAGGCAGTGGCTGCAAAATTCAAGGTGTTGTCTGCTCAGATGAATCGCTCGCCCGAGTCCATCGCCGATGGTTTTTTGAGAATTGCAGTTCAGCAAATGGCCAATGCCATTAAGAAAATTTCTGTGGCCCGTGGCTACGATGTGACGCGCTATACCTTGCAATGTTTTGGTGGTGCAGGCGGGCAGCACGCCTGTTTGGTGGCCGATGCCTTGGGTATGAAACAAGTTTATGTGCACCCCTTGGCGGGCGTCTTGTCAGCCTATGGCATGGGATTGGCCGATCAAAGTTTGATTCGTGAGCAGGCTGTGGAGTTGCGCTTAAGGCCAGAGACCATGCCAGCGTTGTTGTTGCCCTTGAAGGCTTTGAGTGAAACTGCGCGCGTGGCTTTGTCTCAGCAAGCCTTGGGCGACTCCATTGAGTTGCATGAGCGAGTTCACGTTCGATACGAAGGCAGTGACTCGGCGCTCATGGTGCCCATGGGTTCCTTGCTTGAAATCACGCAAGGGTTTGAAGCGGCTTACCGTCAACGCTTTGCTTTTTTGATGGCAGGCAAGGCCCTGATGGTAGAGGCGGTGTCTGTCGAGGCCATCATCAAAGGGGATATCCCTGTTGAATTACCTCAGCCCATTCACTCTCTGCGTGAAGTGCCCAAGCGCGCCACCGTGCGGATGTTCACTGCGGGATCGGATGGCGAATCTCGCTGGTGGGATGCAGGTTTGTTTGTGCGTGAAGATTTGCGCATCGGAGATCAGATATCAGGCCCCGCCATCATTGCAGAAAAAAATGCCACCACGGTGGTCGAACCCGGTTGGCAAGCGCAAGTCACGGCGCTTGATCATTTGCTTTTAAGCCGCATTGAATCCCGGCAAACCAAGTATGCTGCAGGCACCACGGTCGACCCCGTGTTGCTGGAGGTTTTCAATAACTTGTTCATGAACATTGCCGAGCAAATGGGCTTGCAACTTCAGAACACCGCTTACTCGGTCAACATCAAAGAGCGCTTGGATTTTTCTTGCGCCTTGTTCAGCGCCGAAGGGCACCTGATTGCCAATGCGCCGCACATGCCCGTCCATTTGGGCAGCATGGGAGAGAGCATTAAAACCGTCATTCGTGAAAACGCAGACACGATACGCCGTGGTGATGTCTATGTGCTCAATGACCCTTACCACGGTGGCACCCACTTGCCAGATGTGACAGTCATCACGCCAGTCTTTTTAGAAGGTGCATCACAACCTGAGTTTTATGTGGGTTCGCGTGGCCACCATGCCGACATTGGCGGCACCACACCCGGTTCGATGCCACCGTTCTCCACCACCATTCAAGAAGAAGGCGTGCAAATCAACAACGTGAAGTTGGTGGCGGAAGGCGTGCTGCAAGAGCAGACCATGCTGGACATGCTGTCTAGCGGCCAATACCCCAGTCGCAATCCATCGCAAAACATGGCCGACTTGCGCGCGCAATTGGCCGCCAATGAAAAAGGCGTGCAAGAGCTTCGCAAGATGGTCAATGAGTTTGGCTTGGATGTGGTACAGGCTTATATGCGCCATGTGCAAGACAATGCCGAAGAATCTGTGAGACGTGTCATTACACGTTTGAAAGATGGTAAATTCACATTGCCCTTGGACAACGGCGCGCAAATCAAAGTTGCAGTTCGAGTGAACGCTCAAAATCGAAGCGCAGAGATTGACTTCACGGGCACCAGTGCACAGCAGACTAACAACTTCAATGCGCCCACCGCAGTTTGCATGGCGGCAGTTTTGTATGTATTCAGAAGTTTGGTGAACGACGACATTCCTTTGAATGCGGGTTGTTTGAAACCCTTGAAAGTGATCATTCCAGAGGGCTGCATGCTCAACCCTAATTTCCCAGCCTCTGTGGTGGCGGGCAATGTGGAAACATCGAGCTGCATTACCAATGCACTTTTTGGCGCCTTGGGTGTGATGGCGGGCAGTCAGCCCACCATGAACAACTTCACTTTCGGCAATGCCAAGTACCAGTACTACGAAACTATATCGGGTGGCAGTGGCGCCGGCGTGTTGTTGGACGATGCCGGTCACATCACTTCAGGCTTCAATGGCACATCCGTGGTGCAAACACACATGACCAATTCGCGATTGACCGATCCTGAAATATTGGAATTTAGATTTCCGGTGCGCTTGGACAGTTATGCCATGCGTGAAGGCTCGGGTGGACAGGGTAAGTGGTCGGGAGGCATGGGTGGTGTGCGAAGGATTCGTTTTTTAGAGCCTATGACAGCCAGCATTTTGTCCAACGGCCGTGTGCACCCTGCTTTTGGTGCAGCTGGGGGACAAGCAGGCGCGCCCGGAATCAACCAAGTACGCCGCGTGGATGGCAGTGTCCAGGTGTTAAAACACATTGGACAGGTCGAAATGGCGCCTGGCGATGTGTTTGAAATTCACACGCCAGGCGGTGGTGGTTATGGTGCCCCAGAAGCATGAAACTGCCAGCTTCTGAAGCGGCTTGGATGCTTAAGATTTGCCTGACTTGGGTTTATCGGTTTGCGCTGCCTTGGCGGGTTCAGTGGTGCTGCCGCCTTGATAGCCCGAGCCATTCACAGTCAGTCCTTGTGCAGAAAATTTGGCTGAACTTTTCTCGCCCATGCCGCTGACGCGGTGCATGAGATCGGGCCAGTCTTTGAAACTGCCTTTGTTGCGTTCTTTCAAAATTTTGCCAGACAGGGAAGGCCCAATGCCTTTGATGCCATCAAGTTCGGCCGCGTTGGCTTTGTTGACATCAACAGCCGCAAAGCTGGACAAAGAAAACAGCAAGGCTGTGAGTGCTAAGATTTTTTTCAACATGTTCAATTCCTAAAGATCGCACCACCACTGCGGTGATGCAATCTCGATTCAACTGCTGAATGATTCTGAATAGTGAAGTTTGCAAGCGAAGGACAGAGTCTGCAATTCACTGAAAGTCAGTCGGTCAAATTGGCTTGCTTTTCTGCAAGTTAGAGTTCTTCAACTCTGCGCGGGGGATAGCTGTCCCAAGCCTGGCAACCCGGGCAGTGCCAGAAATGTTCTTTGGCTTCAAAACCGCAAGCCGCACAACGGTATCGCGACAAGGGCCTTGAAGCTTGCTCTAGCGCTTTTTGCACAGGCCCGCGGGTTTCATCGCCACCTAAATCAGCGCCAGCCAACCAACGTGATGCCGCCAAAAGTGAGGGCTGTTTTTGCAGATGCTCGATGTAGCGTTGGCGTGTTTGCGCTTCACCTTCGGCACTGGCTTTTTCAAGGCTCACAATGGCATCCATCACATCAATGCAGGGACTTTGTGCGTAGTGCAACTTCAGCAAGGTCAAGGTTTGAGGCACACGTTCAGAGCTTTGCGCGGCCATGACCAAGCTGGGTGCCGCCAAGGGTGCTGCAACCGAAGACGATTCAAACAGTTGGCTCAAGGTGTCGCAGGCTTGCGAGGCTTGGAGCATGTTCAATTGAAGTTGCCCCAGAAGCAAGCGAGGGCGAGGCGCTTCGGGTGCTTCTTGAATGGCATTGAGCAGCAATTGGGACGCACCGGTGCTATCACCTTTTGCATTGAGTTCACGCGCTTGTTCACACAGGTAATGGGCTTTGCGAACAGAAAAACTCACCTCGCCTGAACCTTCTAACTGTTCTGCCACCTGACGTGCTTGCGGCCATTCGCGGGAGCGCTCGTAAATGGCCAGGCGTGCCAATCGGGCTTGTCCCTCAAACGCAGTGCCCTCGAGCTTTCTCAGAGCGTCTTCTGCACGGTCTAGCAGGCCAGCTTTGACAAAATCTTTGGCCAAGGCATTTTGGGCGCGCTGCCTGTCTGCGGTGCTGAGATCGCCGCGAGACAACAAATGCTCGTGAACGCGCACAGCTCGCTCGTATTCGCCGCGACGGCGGAATAAATTACCCAATGCAAAGTGCAATTCGGAAGTGTCGGGATCGTTTTGAACCGCTTCAATGAAGGCGTCAATGGCCTTGTCTTGTTGCTCGTTCAATAAAAAATTCAGGCCTTTGAAATACGCGCGAGGCGCTTGGCGGTTGTCGATGCGCAGCTGTCGTAAATCTAGTCTGGAGGCCAGCCAGCCCAAGCCAAATGCGGCTGGCAATCCCACCAAAATCCATATGAGGTCAAGTTCCATGGGGTGCTTCCGGGAGGTCGGGGTTTGTTGCCGAGCCTGTGTTTGCCTGCACAGTTTTGGCTGCTTGTTTTTGACGCCACCAACGTGGCACCATGCCTAAAACGCCGACGACCAAGCCAAGCGCAAAGGCCGTTAAAACAATGAGAACCATGGGCGAGCGCCATTGGGTGCCAAAGAAAAAGTACACCTTGGCCTCGTGCTGGTTGTTCAGCGCAAAGGCAAATAAAGTAAAGAAGACAGCAGCATTCAGCGTCCACTGAAGCAGCTTGAGAAATTGTTTCATGAATGGCCTCAGACAGCCTTGTCATTCTAAGGCGATGGCAAGCCTAGACAACAAAAAAGGCCCTTCAAGGGGCCTAATTATTAAGTGCTGGCTTGCTTCAGCTCAGTCTGACTTGCCGTGCAATACGTCCAAGGAGCCTTGATCGACGGCTTCACGCAAAGCTTTGCCGGGTTTGAAATGAGGCACACGCTTTTCAGGAATTTGTACGCTTTCACCCGATCTGGGGTTGCGTCCTACGCGGGGAGGGCGGCGGTTGATGGTGAAACTGCCAAATCCGCGAATCTCGATTCGATGGCCTTTGACCAAAGCTTCGCTCATGGCGTCCAGCACCGTTTTGACGGCGAATTCGGCGTCACGGTGAGTGAGCTGCTCAAAACGGGCAGCCAAGGCTTCAACGAGGTCGGAGCGGGTCATTTAAAAGGGATTTTGCGGGAGGCAAAGAAAAAGCCCCTGGCTCAGCCCCAAAAGGGCCAAGCTAGAGACTTTGGTCGTCAGCAGATCATTCCGCTGAATCGTTGTTGTCCAACTTGGCACGCAACAAAGCGCCCAAGCTGGTGGTGCCAGCGTTTTT
>CAIODE010000530.1 GCA_903856875.1 uncultured Burkholderiales bacterium | reverse complement strand
GTCCATGCCGCAGATGTCAAGATAGGCGGGCAAGTGGGTGGTGATAAAAACCAATTGCAAGCCACACACAAAGAAGGCGATGGCCAGCACACGATAGCCTTTGTGACCTAAAGCTTCGGTAATGGCATCTGTGGCAGATTGGGGTTTGCCCACCACAGCCTCAATTTCAATTTTGTCGGCCTTGCTGCCCCAAAAGGCCGCTGGCAGCATGACACAAGCCAAGCCCAAGAATCCAACAGCCGCCATTTGCCAGTTGAAATTGGTAATGAGAGATTGCGTCATTGGCGAAGCAATGGTCAAACCAAGTGAGCCAACAGCAGACACAGCGCCCATAGCGGCCCCACGCTTGGTGGCGCTCACCGTGCGGGCTGTGATGTTCATGGCGATGTTGGAGGCAGTGCAGGACAAGGCAATGCCCACACAAAAACCAATACCGACTGTGACCATCCAAGTGGCATCGGCAAATGTCAAAAATACCAATCCGATGATGTAAATCAGGACACCCAGAAGTGCCACAGGCCGTGTGCCATATTTATCCGCCCAGATACCCACAACGGGCTGCGTTGCGCCCCAGACAATATTTTGCAAGGCTATGGCCAATGAAAAATCAGCTGCCGTGATGCCAATGTCGCGAATCATGTGAGGCTGCAACAAACCAAAACTTTGCCGCATGCCCATGGCCAAACTCAGCATGATGGCGCCACCCCCCAAAATGCCCCACACCTGCATCGGCGTTAAATCAGTTTTTTTCATCATGCAACTTTTCAATAAATAGGGTCAAATAATTGGGGTCAGAGCAACATTAATTATTGTTCTGACACAAAATCAGACCACAACGGCTCATTTTAAATCAATGCCCGCCCTGACACAGGCAGGCCAAGCATCGTCATCTAAAATCAAGCAATGACCACACTCAACGCTACAAAAGTACTCAAATTACTCACCATCCTTTTTGTGAGTGCCATTGCCTTGTTCAGTCTCTACGTTTACATCGCACTCAACTGGAGCTATTCAAGCGGTGAGCGCGCAGGCTTTTTACAAAAGGTCTCCCACAAGGGATGGATTTGCAAAACATGGGAAGGCGAACTTTCTTTGGTGGCCATGCCTGGCGCCGCCCCTGAAAAATTCCTCTTCACGGTTCGCGATGAAGCCATTGCTCAAAAAGTAAGTGCTGCAGCAGGCAAGAGAGTGACCTTGAACTACGAGCAACACAAAGGGCTGCCCTCCTCTTGCTTCGGTGACACCGATTACTTTGTGGTCAATGTCAAAGAAATTGAATAGACAAACAACCTAGACCTACATCTGAGGCACAAAGCCCAGAACCTCGCCATAAAACTTCAGCTCTGTTTCTAGCGAAGACACAATGGTCGAAGCCTGTCGAAATCCATGCCCCTCGCCTTCATAAGCGACATAGGCATGCTTCAAGCCTTTGGCGGCACAAGCATCGCGAAATGCTTCCGATTGTGAAGGTGGCACCACCTTGTCGTCCAAGCCCTGAAACAAAATGAGGGGCGAGCTTAATTGATTCACATGCGTGATGGGTGAGCGCGCCATGTACAAGTCTTTTTCTGCTGGATAAGCACCAATCATGGTGTCCAAATAACGCGACTCAAAATCGTGCGTGTCAGTGGCCAAGGTGGTGCAATCGGCCACGCCATAGTATGAAGCCCCTGCCGCAAAGCTTTTGCTGTGAACCAGCGCATTCAATACCGTAAAACCCCCTGCACTGCCGCCCCGAATGACCACCTTGTCTGGCGCACAAACACCTTGCGCAATGAGCGAATCGACCACAGCCAAAACATCCTCACAATCGACCACACCCCACTGCCCGCGAAGCAAATTTCGATAGTGACGGCCATAGCCTGTAGACCCACCATAGTTCACATCCACTACAGAAAAACCGCGCGATGTGAAATAGGCGTACTTCATTGAAAGCGTGGCCGAAGAATTGGCGGTGGGGCCACCATGCACCACCACCATCAAAGGCGGTTTCTCAGAAGCCTCAAAATCTGGATGGTGAGCAGCATGCAAAATGGCAAATACTTTTCGACCATCACTTCGAACAGCACTGATTTCATGGGGTCTTGGAAAATAACTTGCATCAACGGGCGCTTCAACCGAAGTGACCACCTTGGACACTTGCCAACTCAACAAATCGATTTCAACAAGTTGCGAAACCACTTTGCTACTCGCTCCCACTGCATACGCCTTGCTGCCCGAGACACTGAGCGATGGTTTGAAATCGGTCAGTTCTGAATGCAAATCTTGCAAGGCACACGTCTGCGGATGAACTCGCACAATTTTTCTAGCGTCCACAGCACCATGAACCGAAAGCACTTGGCCATCGGGCAGCACCGACAAAGCCCGCATGCCCAACTGCCAAAGGGGAAAGCCCCATTCAGTGGCCTCTTCCACCAAGTGCCTTAGCTTGCCCGTCAAATCAACTTGCCAAAGATTCCACCAGCCACTTTTGTCGCAAATGAAATAAAGCTCGTTGTTGGGCCCCCACTCTGGCGACAAACATGAAGTTTCAACATCACCCGCCAATACCCGCACATTGATCAATTGGCCATTTGACACTTCTGCCACGCGAACCTCGGTGCCATCCCAAGGCATTTGAGGATGCTCCCATGCAATCCAAGACAAATAACGACCATCGGCAGAAAGCCTTGGGTGCGCATAAAAGTGCGATGAGGCTTCGAGGCCGCGCAATGTGGCGACGCCATCATGCTTCAAACTGAGCGCAACCAAATCGCGTTCTACGCGGCCCTCGATATGCATCTCCCGAATGCACCAAATTTCATCACCCACGGAAATCATCTCAATGTAGCGATGGCTCTGCCCAGCAGGGCTTTCGGGGCTGATGGGCCTTGGTTCACCCATCGGTTCGGTCATGTAAATGCGCTGATCAGCTTTGTTCACAAACGCCAACATGGCTTGACCCTGAAACATCAAACCCAGCCAACTGATGCCGCCGTACTCATGCACTTGGCTTTTGGCACTCCAGGGAGATTTCAAAATATCGCCATGTTGGCGACTGACCACCAGCGTTCGCCCGGCTTCACTGGGCCTCACTTCATCCCACCAAAGGTCGTCGCCAATGGGCTGCGACCACATCAGGCTGCTGCCCGCTTGGGCCAACAAACTGGCTGATAAAGGCGAGGGCCAAGCCCCAGGTTGGTGAGTTTGTTTCATAGGTTCTTTGTGAGCGCAATTCACTCATGCGCCATTGAATCGGAAAACCCTCATTTTGCAGGGAAACTTTATAGATATGATGATTCCCAGTAAGTTATTGGATCCAAAAGGAAAAACATGATTGCCATCTATCGAAGC
>CAIODE010000529.1 GCA_903856875.1 uncultured Burkholderiales bacterium | reverse complement strand
CATTCAAATGATTGCCTTGATTCAGCAATCAAAATCACTCAATGACACAATGCCAAACATGAAATCATGGTTTTACATTTTGAGCATTTCGTTCAGCCATTCAAACGCTTTGGCACAAACTGCTGAAGGCCAACCATCAGGCTATGAACTCATGACCAGCAAGCAATACGGCAATTGCATTGCTTGTCACGACATGCCAGGTGTTCAGGGCTTGGTCAGCAATTTCGCGCCCTCCCTCAAAGGCGTCGGGCAGAAATTTTCTGCTCAGGAATTGACGCAATGGGTTGTAGATGCTCGCCGGTTTAATCCAGACACCTTGATGCCGCCTTTTGGCAGCACGCATGGCTTGAAACTTGTCCGTCCGACTCGCGTGATTCTGACGAGTGAACAAATTGCGCTGGTGGTCTCAAGCTTGCAATCATTTCGATAAATAACCTAGCATGCATCCTCTATCCTCCAATGAGCACAGCCCCATGCGCAGAAGCAGTTTGGCATGGGCCTTGGGAACCTGCTTGCTTGCACCTCATACGTCAGTGCTTTCAGTACCCCTGAATGAATTGTCTTCTGATGGCATTGAACTCGTTTTCCCAAGATTGGCAGACACTGGCAATGCGGTTCCGTTTGAAGCTCACATCACAGCGCCATCGGGACTTCATCTCAAGGCACTCAAAGTGATCTTGCCAGAGAACCCCAACCCTCTGGCGCTTCAACTCAAGATCATGGGCCAACCCGTTCAATACACTTTGAAAACGCGCCTCAGACTTGCAGCCAGCCAATCGGTGTGGCTTGTCGCTGTGTTCAATGACGGCAGTGAGCGGGCCCATCACGCCCCTACTGTGATTACTTCCACCGCCTGTTTAGATGATTCTTGATTTCACATGAGCTCACCCATTCTCACTCGACTTGCTTTGACAGGCCAAGTCAAAGCTGGCGGCAACATAGAAGCTCGCTGGTCTGCGGCCCATCCGATGGATTCTGGTTTTCGCGTGGATGATTATGGGCGCCGAATTCCAAGAAATATCATCCACACGGTGCGAGCCTATTTGAATGACCGTTTGATCATGGAAGCTGATCTGGGGACTGCCATGACCTCACCTGTTTACCTGGCATTTCCTGTGTTGGTTCCTGCTGAAGGCGGCATTGTGAAAGTCATATGGCAAGACGATTCGGGGCTGGTGGGTGAAACACAGCAACGCTTGGTCATTTAAAGCCATGCTCAGATCAGCTTTTCTGAGCTTGCTTTTTTGCGGGTCATTGGCATCCACGGCACAAACTGTTTCTTCAGAAGCTTTCAAGCTGCCAAATGGTCCTTTGAATCAACTCAGTGGCCAAGCATTTCTAAGCCCCTCCTTGAAAGCCATGCAACGTGATGCCAGCACCAACCCCATCAGTTTGTGGCTAGAGCAAGGTCGATCGCTTTGGACTGGCACCCCAGGTCAAGCATCCTGCGCGCAGTGTCACGGCGCTGTTGAAACCATGCGAGAGGCTGCCACGCACTTTCCCATGTGGTCTGCCAAGCAACAAAAGTTGATCAACTTAGAAGATCAAATTTTGACTTGTTCGGAGCGAACACCGCGTCCTTTGAAGAGCCTTGAAAATGCAGAAGTGCTTTCTCTCAGCGCGCTCTTGCATTTGAGCAGTGCTGGTTTGCCTTTTCAGATATCTGCCAAAGAAGAAATCAAACAGCAGTGGCAAGTTGAATTGAACGCTGGGGCAAAACTTTTTACCACGCGCATGGGCCGGATGAATTTGGCCTGCACGCATTGCCACGACTTGAACATCGGCAAAACCATGCGCGCCGATGTCATCTCACCCGGTCATCCCACCGGATTTCCTATCTTTAAGTTGAGTTGGCAAAGCATGGGGTCAATCGACCGAAGATTGAGAGCATGCTACTCTGGTGTTCAAGCAGAGGTGCCTGCACCTGGCAGTCCAGAGCTTAGGCAATTGGAATTGTTTTTAAAATCTCGCGCGCAAGGAATGCCCATTGAAGGGCCCTCCTTGCGGCGATGATGTCAATCAAACAAACTTCAAGCCGGCATTCTTCAAAGGCAAATCTCTGAGAGGCTTGCCGATTGCCGCAGAAATGGCATTGATCACAGCTGGTGCCACCACACAAATGGTGGGCTCACCCACACCACCCCAGAAATCATAGGTGGGTACCAAAACGGTTTCCACTTTGGGCATCTGAGCCATTTTGAGCAACTGGTAAGTGTCAAAATTCTTTTCTTTGATGCGACCATTTTCAACCGTGCATTCGCCAAAGAAGGTGGCGCTCAGACCCATGACCACACCGCCTTCAACTTGCGCCGCCACTTGGTGCGGATTCACAAAGTGGCCTGCATTGGTGGCCAACACCATGCGCAGTACTTTCACTTCGCCTTTGGGGCTGACAGTGACTTCAGCTACAGCTGCTGAATAAGCACCATAGCCCATGAACTGTGCAATGCCTCTGAACACGCCTGGTGCAGCAGGCTTGCCCCAATCACCTTTTTCTGCAGCGGCATTGAGCACTTGCAAATGTTTGGGATGGTTTTGCATCAGGCCCTGACGGAATGCCAAAGAGTCTTTGCCAGCAGCACGGGCCACTTCTTCAATGAAGCATTCCATGTAGACACCGTTTTGATTGGTGTTCACTCCGCGCCAAGGGCCTACCGGCACATGGGTGTTGCGAATGGCGTATTCGGTCAGTAAGTTGGGAATGGTGTATCCCAATTGGGCATCGCCGGGCTCTTTCCAGAAGCCCTGCAGTTGACGTTCATCTTTGCCATCTTTGATGGCAGAGGGGTTGACCCAAGCATTGATCGACTGACCCGAGGAACGAAGTGTGAGGCCCACCAAGTTGCCTTTTTCGTCCAAGCCAGCTTTCATGTGGCATTGAGAAAGTGGGCGGTAGTAATCGTGCGTTTGATCTTCTTCACGCGTCCAAATGAGCTTGATGGGTGTGCCAGGAAACTGCTTGGCAATGTTAACGGCTTGAGATACAAAGTCTTGTTGACCGCCCTTGCGTCCAAAGGCGCCACCCAGATCAGTGACATAGACATCGCACTTTTCAAGGGGCAAGCCTGCGGTTTCAGCCAACACAGTCAAGGATGCTTCCGCATTTTGTGTAGGCGTCCAAACTTCTGCTTTTTCAGGCGTCCAACGTGCCGTGCAATTCATGGGCTCCATGGGGGAGTGGGACAAGAAAGGCGTGCTGTAAATGGCCTCGACTTTTTTGGCGGCATTGGCCACCGCATCAATGGCATCACCTTCTTTGCGGCCCGCGTAGTTACCAGGTGCCGTAAGACCTTCCCGCAGGTGCTCAGCAATCATGGCACTGTTGACTTTGGCATTGGGACCCTCATCCCACACAATAGGCAATTGAGCCAATGCATTTTTAGCACGCCACCATGTATCGGCCACCACTGCGACTGTTGTGGCATCTACACGCACCACAGCTTTGACGCCACGCAATGTTTTAACTTTGCTGTCGTCATAGCTGACCAACTTACCACCAAACACGGGGCAATCCATGACAGAAGCGCACAGCATGCCGTCCAACTTCAGGTCAATGCCGTATTTCTTTTGGCCGTTGAGTTTGTCAGAAGTGTCCAAACGCTTGACGGATTTACCCGCAATTTTCCAAGAACGGGGGTCTTTCAAAACCACCGTCTTCATATCGGGCACAGGCAATTTAGCGGCAGCCGCAGCTACTTTGCCGTAACTTGTTTTGCGGCTAGAAGCAGCATGGGTAATGATGCTGTTTGAAACCGCCAGTTCTGACACGGGCACATTCCACTCATTGGCCGCAGCTTGCATGAGCATCATGCGGGCCACAGCGCCACCTCGGCGCACATAGTCTTGTGAGGTTCGAATGCCACGGCTACCGCCGGTACTCATGTCGCCCCAAACACGCTTGCGTTTTAAATTTTGACCCGCGGTAGGCGACTCCGTGGTTATTTTGGACCAATCGCACTCTAACTCTTCAGCCACCAATTGGGCCAAGCCAGTGCGTGTGCCTTGCCCCATTTCGGAGCGAACCACGCGAACCACGCAAGTGTCGTCGGGCTTGACCACGACCCAAATGCCAATCTCTGGCGTTGAGTCTGAGCTTTGGGCCAATGCTTCTGATGGGGACAGGAGGTTAAGCCCCAAGGCCAATCCACCGCTGGCCATGGCGGATGTTCCGACCATGAAGCTGCGGCGTGATAGTTGAACAGGAGACGTTTGAATTTGATTCATGTTGTTTCTCCTTAAACTTTGATTTGTTGGACCAAAGCGGCCACTTCACCGCTGTCAGACTTGGCCAATTTTTTGGTGCCTGCCGCTACATGAATGGCTTCGCGAATGCGCTGATAAGTGCCACATCGACAGATGTTGGTCATGGCCACATCGATGTCTTTGTTGGTTGGCTTGGGTTTGCGTTTGAGCAAAGCCACTGCCGCCATGATTTGACCCGACTGGCAGTATCCGCACTGGGGCACATCCACCTCGGCCCAAGCTTTTTGAACCGGATGGCTGCTGCTGTCTGAGAGGCCTTCAATGGTGGTAATTTTGCGGCCGGTCATGGCAGACCCAGGCACAGAACAAGAACGAACAGGTTGACCGTCCACGTGCACGGTACAAGCACCACACTGCGCAATGCCGCAACCAAATTTAGTCCCTGTGAGTCCGATGACTTCACGCAAAACCCATAACAAGGGCATTTCAGATTCGGCATCCACTTTTTGGACTTTGCCATTGACGTTTAAGGAATACAACTTAAATTTGCCTCCAATGATTAAATACCGTCCAAATAGGACTTGAACTTTTCTGCAACACGTTTTTTCAATTCAGGACTGGCGCAGGCGACAGGCGGAAAATCTTTGAGCATTTCAAAGGGTCTGCATGCATCAATCACGGCACGTGAATTGGTGCTGGTGCCCTTGGGAATACGCGGATCCAATGGACCACTCCATGCTTTTCGAATGAACTCAATGTCTTCCACAGGATCGCACCGTGTGCACATGGCCCACATCACGTCAAACAAGTCCGTTGGGTCGACATCTTCATCGACCACCACCACAAAACGGCCTAGATAAGAACCCGATTGACAATTGGCAGCCATCATGGCGGCTTGTTTGGAGTGCCCGGCATAGGCTTGCTTGATGGAGATGATGTTGAGCATGCGGGCGGCGCCTGCCTCGTGGCACCACACCCCCTTGACACCCGACAAGCCTGCACGCTCGACCTCATCCCAAATCATGCCGGCCTTCATGACACATTTGGAAAATGAGAAATCGGATGGCGGCTTCAAGGGCGTAGCCATGGTCATGATGGGGTTATTGCGGTAATAAACACGTTGGATTCGCACCACGGGTTGATTGCTTTTGCCACCGGCGTAATAGCCCGTAAATTCGCCGAAGGGACCTTCAGGCAAAGTTTCACCGGGGTACATCTCGCCTTCCAACACAATTTCACTGTGTGCCGGCATGGGCAACTTGTGAACCTCACTCAAGACCACATCAAAAGGCAAACCACGGTGACCGCCCGAGTAATCGAACTCAGACAAGCCAAAGCGCAATTCATTGCCACCTGCCAAGAACAGCATGGGGTCGTGACCACAAGAAATGAGCACAGGGCAAGGCTTACCCATTGCAAAATATTTGTCGCGAATTTGACGCCCGTGCTTACCTGGTGAAGTCCAAAGGCCCACTTTGTTTTTGTCGTGCGCCATAGCACGGTAAGTGCCAATGTTGATCCAGTCCAACTCAGGGTCACGCATGATGACCAAATCATCGGTACCGATGTAACGGCCACCATCTAACTCGTGCAAAAAGGGAATGGGGAACTTGAAAATATCGACATCTTCATCGCGGTCTACATTTTCCATAATGGGGCCGGTTGCCACAACACGTGGTGGAATGGGCTCATGTTTTTTCATCCGATTGCGATAGGCCTGCACCACATCCATGGGACCACTTGGGACCGGAAAGCCCAAGGTTAAAGCCAAACGTTTGGATGAATTGGTGCCACCCGACAGCAAGCGATAGCCTGGCGGGTAACCTGGGATGTTGTCAAACAAAATGGCCTTGGGTTCGCCTTTGCGCGATGAATTGACAATCTCTGCCAAAGTGCCAACCTCTAAGTTCCAGTCAGCACCTGAAATATGCAAAACCTCGTCGGCCTTCTCTGCACGTTCAATCAATTCGCGCAGATCGAGATGCGGGGTATCGTAATCGTTCCAAGCTTTGGTGAGGTTCGCAGGTTTAGAGGAGGTATCTGGCATGAGGTACTTTCAATGAAAATTAATCTGCTTTAATTTGCGCGGCTTTCACCACAGGTGGCCAACGCTTTAACTCTGCCAACAATGTTTCTGACATGCGCTGAGGCGTGCCACCGCCAGCATCAATTCCCTGCTTTGCAAGATTGGCCACAACGTCGGGTGATTTCAATACCGCATTGACCTCTTGGTTCAAACTCTGAACCACTGGCAAGGGGGTGCCCTTGGGCGCCATCAAGGCATACCAAATGTCGACTTGGACCTTTGGCAATCCCAACTCTTTGAAAGTAGGAACTTGCGGCATTTGTGAAATACGCTCGGCCGATAGCACACCCAGCATTTTTAACTTGCCGGCTTTAACCAAAGGCATGACGGTATGAACAGGTGCAATCATGGCAGACACATGGCCTGCTGCAACATCATTGACTGCACCGGCTGAGCCTTTGAAAGGCACATGAAACAAATTTAAATTGGCCTCAAACTTCAGCAATTCCATGGCCAAGTGCTGGGTCGTTCCATTGCCAGGAGAGGCATAGTTAACGCCTTGCGTACTGGTTTTTGCCATTTGCAAAAACTCAGCCAAGCTGTTCACACTCGAATTGAAGGGCACCACCAAACACAGGGTGCCAGTTCCTAACAAGGCCACGGGCACAAAGTCTTTGATGGTGTCAAAAGGCAAATTGGGATTGACAGCAGCATTGGTGGCAAAGCTGGTTGCAGCAACCAATAAAGTAGCACCATCGGGCTTGGCTCTGGTCACTTGCTCCGCGGCAATGTTGCCGCTAGCGCCAGCTTTGTTTTCCACCACCGTGGTGAAGTTGCCCTTGATGGCAAACTGTTGACTGAGGGTTCTGGCAAGGATGTCCAAACCGGTGCCAGGGGAAGCTGCGACGATTAAGCTTAGATTGGCAGGTGCGGCCTGAATGACACCTGTCCCTAAAATGACGGTTGAGGCCAAAGTCAAAAACAAGCGAATCAGAGATTCTTGAACCTTCATTTTCACCTTCATTCAGACATGTTAAGTGCAGGCCAATTGTGAAGGATACTTATAAATTCAGTGGTTTATAAGGTTTAAGGGCTTTCTCTTACTGGAATTTTTCTCACGCAAAGTTTTCGGTATCCACCTCGGAATTAGCCTGTGCGTTGTACCGACTGCCTTGAACGGTTTTTTCGTTGATAAGGGCATCTAGCTTGGCAATGAAATCCAGACTGAGTTTCACATGGGCAGCGCCAATGTCGTCTTTCAAATGGGACACGCTGGTCGTTCCGGGAATTGGAACAATATGCGTGTCCTTGTGCAGCAGCCAAGCCAGGGCCAACTGGGCGGGCGAGCAACCGGCCTCTTGTGCCAAGCTCAGGTACGGTGCAAACAGCTTGAAATTGGCCGCATAGTTTTCAGGCGTGAAACGCGGCATGCTTTTTCGGATGTCTTTGGCTTCAAAGGCGTTAAGGTCTAGCTCTCCACACAAAAAACCACGCGCTACTGGGCTGAAGGCTACAAAAGCAGTGCCCAATTCTTTGCAAGCTTGAAGCACTGCAATTTCTGGATTGCGCGTCCACAGCGAATATTCAGTTTGAACTGCCGCAATAGGATGGACAGCATGCGCTTTTCGCAAGGTGCTGGCTGAAACTTCAGACAAACCAATGCTTTGGATTTTGCCTTGACGCACCAAATCACTGAGTGCGCCCACACTGTCTTCGATCGGCACTTTTTTGTCCCAGCGGTGCAAATAGTACAAGTCGATGACGTCTGTTTGCAAACGCTTCAAGGCATCTTCACATGTCTTGCGAATGGTTTCGGGTCGTCCGTCTATCACGCGAACCAATTTGCCATCGCCATTCACATCCACACCAGACATGCCGCACTTGCTGGCCAGCGTGAACTCGTGACGATGCGACTTCAGTGCTTTGCCTATCAAAGTTTCATTGGCACTGAAGCCGTAGAGTGCTGCGGTATCAAAGAATGTAACGCCCGCATCCAAGGCAGTGAGCAAGACCTTTTCGGCTTGTGCTTCTGAAATGGGGGCACCATAGGCGTGGCTTAAGTTCATGCAACCCAAGCCGATTTCACTGACTTGGAATTGACCTATTTTTCTGTTTTTCATGTTCAAATTTTATGGATAGAGTGCGCCCAGTTGGGCAAAGCGATAGAACGATGCTAGGCAATTTGGTGCCATCGAATCAAAAATCAAGCGTTGAGTTGTTGCTCTAAGTTGTGAAGTACTTGGTAGCAAGGCAGCACTTGCGCAACACTGGAGTTTGGCTCGCGGCCTTCTTTGATGGCAGCAAAGAACTCTCGGTCTTGCAACTCAATGCCATTCATTGACACATCCACTTTGGACACGTCAATCTGCTCTTCCTTGCCCGTGTACAAATCATCATAGCGCGCCAAGTAAGTACCCGTATCACCGATGTAACGGAAGTAAGTCCCTAAGGGACCATCGTTGTTGAAAGACAAGCTCAAAGTACAAATGGCGCCGTTGGCCGCTTGCAATTGAATGCTCATGTCCATGGCAATGCCCAGTGTGGGATGGATGGGGCCTTGTACTGCATTGGCCTTCACAATGGGGCTGCCAGCTTGGTATGCAAACAAATCAACCGTGTGCGCAGCGTGGTGCCACAGCAAATGATCGGTCCAACTGCGAGCTTGCCCCAAGGCATTCATGTTGGTGCGGCGGAAGAAATAAGTTTGCACATCCATTTGTTGAATGTTGAATTCGCCTGCCTTGATTTTGTGGTTAACCCACTGGTGGCTTGGGTTGAAACGGCGCGTGTGACCACACATGGCCACCTTGCCAGATGCCTTGGCCAAACGTACAACTTCTTCGGCATCCTTCCAACTGTCTGCCAATGGAATTTCAACTTGAACGTGCTTCCCCGCTCTCAAGCAAGCGATCGATTGAGACGCGTGCATTTGCGTTGGCGTGCACAAAATGACGGCATCAACCTCGGGTAGGGCCAGACTGGCAGCCAAGTCGGTGGTGACATGACCGACGCCGAACTTGGCGGCCACTTCCTTGGTTTTTTCCAGTTCACGGCCGATCAAGGAGACCACTTCAACGCCATCGATATTTTTGATGCCATCCAAGTGCTTGATACCGAAAGCACCAGCACCTGCTAAGGCAACTTTGATTGTTTTAGACATTTTATTTTCCTCAATGCAAATTTAATTTTCTAAGATGACGTGGCCCACTGCCGTGTTGGAAGCGGGCACATGGTAAAAGCGTTGTTTAAGCGTAGGCGCTTTGCCACCTGCCACGTCGTCCATGGCACCCCGGGCAATGAGCCACATGACCAATTCAATGCCCTCACTGCCAGCTTCACGCACATAGTCGATGTGCGATATGTCTGCCGCGCCTTGTGGATCGCTGATGAGCTTGTCTAAGAAGGCGCTGTCAAACTCTTTGTTGATCAGTCCTGCACGTGCGCCTTGAAGTTGGTGGCTCATGCCGCCCGTGCCCCAAATGTGAACGTTGATGTCTTCATCGTAACTTTCAATGGCTTTGCGAATGGCTTTGCCCAAATTAAAGCAACGCTGACCACTTGGCAATGGGTACTGCACCACGTTGACAGCAAATGGAATGACAGGACAAGGCCATTCAAATTTGTCAGCGGGGGGCTGGCCACACATCAATGACAAAGGCACTGTGAGGCCATGGTCCACATCCATTTTGTTGACAATGGTGAGGTCGAAGTCTTGTTGAATGACAGAATGAGCTATGTGCGCCGCTAAATCGGGATGGCCTTTGACCACCGGCACAGGACGGGGGCCCCAACCTTCATCGGCGGGCTGAAATTGTGCCGCTGTACCAATGGCGAATGTTGGAATGATGTCCAAGCTGAACGCCGTGGCATGGTCGTTGTAGACCAAGAAAATGACATCTGGTTTGTTGTCCTTCATCCATTGCTTGCCGTAATCGTAGCCTGCGAAAAGCGGTTGCCAATAAGCTTCTTGGGTTTTGCCCAAATCTAGAGCAGCACCAATGGCTGGCACATGCGATGTGAAGACGGAGGCTGTAATTTTGGCCATGATCAGTGTGCTTTCTTGCCGGCAGAGCCTTGGGGTTGATTTTGCGTTTGCGCGTCGCCATTCTCTCCAACGAATCGGTTGCCTTCTACCGAGCGCCCACCCTTGATCATCATGTTCCGATACTCTTCTTCCGTCATGCCTGTCATGGAACCCGCCATTTGCTGGAAACTCTTGCCATCGGTAGCGCCTATTTTGGCCAAGAAATAAATGTTGCCACCGGTGCGCATGCACCAGTTCAGATCGCGCGCCATGACAGCTTGTTTTTGTTCTTCTGTCATGGCCCATTCGTCCAAATAAGCGCGTTCATTGGCTTTGAATCGATCGCGATTTTCAGCCTTCATGAGTGACATGCAAAACTGATTGATCCAATAGCCTTTCCGACTTTGCTCTGCATCGAAAATGATGGTGCCAGGCACATCAAGGTAAGGTTTATCAAGCGCCATTAAATTTTCTCCTCGGGCCAGTAAAGGCGCATGGGGTTGTTAACCAACAACTTTTGCTGCAATGCAGGGGTGGTGGCAATGTGCGGAATAAAGTCGACCAAGAGGCCGTCATCGGGCATGTGCTTTTTCAAATTAGGGTGCGGCCAATCGGTCCCCCACAACACACGATCTGGAAACTCGTCGACGATGGCCTTGGCAAATGGCACAACGTCTTGGTATGCGTTTTGTTCACCATTCAAGGCAGGTTCGCCCGTGACTGACAAGCGCTCAGGACAAGTGACCTTGCACCAGACATTGCTGTGTTCGCGCATAAACTTTAGAAACAATTGGAATTGGGGTCCCGAAACAGGCAGCTTCACATCGGGTGTACCCATGTGATCGACTACCACCACGGTCGGCAGGCCAGTGAAAAAATCCCACAACTCAGGCAAATCGACTGCTTCGAAATAAATGACCACATGCCAGCCTAGCTTGGCGATGCGACCTGCAATTTCCATGAGTTCGTCTTTAGGAGTGAAATCTACCAAGCGCTTCACGAAGTTAAAGCGCACGCCGCGAACACCTGCTTGGTGCATGGCTTGTAATTCTTCATCTGTGACACTTCGCTTCACGGTGGCTACACCACGAGCTTTGCCATTTGAATTCAGCAAAGCATCGACTGTAGCCTGATTGTCAGAGCCGTGGCAGCTTGCGCCGACCACGATGTTGCGCGCAAATCCCAAGTGATCTCGCAAGGCATAAAGTTGCTGTTTGGAGGCATCGCAGGGTGTGTATTTGCGCTCTGGCGCATAAGGAAATTCAGCGCCAGGTCCGAACACATGGCAATGCGAATCCACCGCACCAGATGGCAATTTGAATTTTGGTTTGCTGGGGCCTGAATACCAATCTAACCATCCAGGTGTTTTTTGAAATTCCATGATTCGTTCTCTACAAAGTTATAGGGTCAAAAATTAATCGGGTTTGATATTGGCTTCGCGAACCAACTTTTCATAGCGTTGACGCTCGCTGCGAATCAAAGCTGCAAACATGTCTGAAGAACCAGGAATGACTTCACCACCCACTGAGCTCATGCGGTCTTTCACTTCTTTGGTTTGAAGTGCTTTTTGAATTTCTGCATGCAACTTCACAACAACAGGTTTGGGGGTGGCGGCAGGGGCCACAAAGCCGTACCAAACAGAGGCCTCAAATCCTGGAAAACCAGATTCAGCGATGGTTGGCACATCAGGGTAAATGACGCTGCGTGTAGGACTCAAAACGGCCAAGACTTTGAGCTTGCCACTTTTCACATGCGGCAAAACTTCCAGCGCATTGACGGCCACAAGTGGCAACTGCCCACCAATGGCATCTGTGATGGCCGGTGATCCACCTTTGTAGGGAATGTGCTGTAAATCGATGCCTGCAGCTTTTGCAAAAAACTCAATGGCCATGTGGGGTGTGGAACCATTGCCCGGACTTGCAAATGCAATTTGACCTGGCTTGGCTTTGGCAGCTTCAATCAGTTTGGCAACCGTTGAATAAGGCACATTGGGGTTTGCTGCGATGACAACAGGCACACGCCCCACCAAGGACACGGCTGTCAATTCCTTTTCGGCATCAAAGGGCATGGGTTGGTACAAAGCCATGTTGGCCGCCAAAGCGTTGGCAGCCAACATCAGGGTGTACCCATCGGGCTCAGCCGTGATGACTGACTTCACAGCAATATTGGTTCCGGCGCCAGGCTTGTTTTCGATGATGAAACTCTGGCCCAACTGAGCGCCTAGGCTTTGTCCTAGTGTGCGCGCAACCACATCCACAGCCCCGCCTGGCGCATACCCCACCACAATTTTCACAGGCTTATTGGGATAGTTGGCAGGCGTCTGCGCGACCAAATGAGCACTGCTTAAAGCGGCCAATGCGACACACAGTGTTTGTGTCAAAGTGCGAAAGTAGTTCATGGTTTCTTTCTAGGTTTAAGTTTCAGTCGCGGGCTGTGCCGCGCAAACCGGAGCGTTGAATGGCTTTGTCTAAATCACCGTTTTGCGCCATGTCTTTGGCAAAATTCTGTACAAATGCACGACCCACATCGCGACCTTTCGGCACAGCGATGGCCAAATTCTCGAGGCCCCAGCGACCCCCCATGACGCGACTGCCAGGCAATGTGTCTGACATCTCAAACAAGATGCCTTTGTTGGTGGCAAAGGCATCGATCTGTTTGGCATTCAGCATGGCCTGTGCCTTGGCCAAAGAATCGGCAGGTACCACCTGGGCTTGTTTGAAGGTCTGCGTCAACACACCTTGAGATGAACTGCCCTGACTGACACCCACACGAATGCCTGCTTGGTCTATCTCAGACACTGACTTGAGTGGGCTGGTGCCCACCACCAGATAACCCAACTCCAAACGCACCATAGCCGGCGTGAAGTCCATGTCTTTTGCACGGACTGCCGTGGCATTCGTAAACGTCAAATCGACCTTGCCATCTTTCAGCGCATCCAAGACTTGCGCAACCCTGTCAAACTCTACCACCTGAACGGGAACATTCAAGCGCTTGGCCAAAGCTTTGCCCAAGTCCAATGCAATGCCCACACTCTCCCCTGTCTTGGGATCTTTAACCCAAGAAGTGGGACTACCAGGATAAACGCCCACGCGCAATGTTCCAGTCGGAGCAAGAGCTTGTCGAACCTCGGCAGGTGCTGCTGCATAAGTGACTGGCTTTGCCGGCTCGGGGGCGTTGTTTGAATGCGGAACATTCAAACAAGCACTGAGCAAAACGCTTAAGCTGGCCAGGGTCAAACAGCGCCATGCAAAATTGAAACGATGCATTGAAGTCATGGGACGTCCTGCTTGATGGTGCTTAAAAAATACGGCCATTGAAATTAGTCGATGTACTTCAAACCTGCTTTGGCCAAAGGTTCACGCATGTTGTACATGTCTAGGCCCAAAACACCCGCAGCCAATTTGGCACGTTTTTCACCTTCGTTGGCTTCGCGTGCTTCAGCGGCATCAGCTACTTTGTGCGCCCAAGATGCAGGGACCACCACCACACCATCGTCATCCGCCACGATGGCGTCTCCTGGGTTCACATGGACACCCGCACACACGACGGAAATGTTGACAGAGCCTAAGGTTGATTTGATAGTGCCTTTGGCACTGACGCCCTTGCTCCAGACTGGAAAGCCCATGGCTGTGAGTTCGCGAATGTCACGCACCCCTGCATCGATGACCAAAGCTTTGGCACCGCGCGCCATGAAAGAAGTTGCCAACAAATCGCCAAAGAAACCATCACAGTTGTCTGCACTCAGGGCCGCAACCACAATGTCGCCCGGTTGAATTTGCTCAGCCACTACGTGCATCATCCAATTGTCACCGGGGTGCAACAGCACCGTCACGGCCGTACCAGAGACAGGGACACCACTGTAAATGGGACGCATGTACCTTTGCATCAGGCCCACACGCCCCATGGCTTCGTGCACTGTGGCCACACCAAAGCGCCCTAATTTGTCAACGGCTGCGCTGTCTGCGCGCACGATGTTGCGTTTCACAATTCCGAGTTCTGTCATGTTCAATCCAATTTGAAAATTTTGAGAGAAAAATTTTGGGGGCGGCTTGTGCCTTCAAAGTCCCTTGGCTTTCAAGTGCGCATCCAATCTTGGAAACACATGCCGTGTATTGCCTTCGTAAATTTTGTAACGTTGTTCTTCGTTCAAAATACTAGAAGACTGAATGTAACGCTTGGTATCGTCAAAATAATGACCTGTTTCAGGATCAATGCCTCGCACGGCACCAATCATTTCAGAAGCAAACAAAATATTGTCCACCGGAATGACCTTGGTCAACAAGTCAATACCGGGCTGGTGATAGACGCAAGTGTCAAAGAAAATATTCTTCAGCAAATGGTCTTGCAGCAAGGGCTTCTTCAATTCTTGTGCCAAACCGCGGAACCGACCCCAGTGGTATGGCACTGCGCCGCCGCCATGGGGAATGAGAAATTTCAATGTGGGAAAGTCTTTGAACAGGTCAGATGTCAGGCACTGCATAAATGCAGTGGTGTCTGCGTTCAAATAGTGGGCACCTGTGGTGTGAAAGCAGCTGTTGCAACTGGTGCTCACTTGAATCATGGCTGGAATGTTGTAATCCACCATTTTTTCGTAGATGGGATACCACTGTTTGTCGCTTAAGGGAGGCGACGTCCAATGACCGCCAGAGGGATCGGGGTTCAAATTGATACCTACATTGCCATACTCTTTCACGCAACGCTCCAACTCTGGAATACAAGTGGCGGGATCGACCCCAGGCGACTGCGGCAACATGGCCACAGGCACAAAATGATCGGGAAACAATTGGCTTACGCGGTAGCAAAGTTCATTGCAAATAGCAGCCCATGTGGAAGATACATTGAAATCGCCAATGTGGTGCGCCATGAAACTGGCGCGAGGGCTGAACAAGGTCAGGTCAGAACCGCGCTCTTTCATCAAACGCAATTGGTTGGTCTCAATCGATTCACGCAATTCGTCGTCGCTGATTTTGAGGTCAGCCACTTTAGGACCTAGCTCAGGCGTATTCAAATTGGCAATCTGCGCATTGCGCCAGTTTTCTAAAGCTTTAGGAGCTGTGGTGTAGTGGCCGTGGCAATCAATGATCAAAGGTTGTTG
>CAIODE010000528.1 GCA_903856875.1 uncultured Burkholderiales bacterium | reverse complement strand
TTCAATGGGTTGCCATTGACCAGCAACAAATCGGCAATGGCGCCGGCCTTCACCACACCCAATTGCCCCGACATGTTCAGCAATTCAGCCGCGTTCACCGTGGCTTGTTGCAAGGCAGCACCATTGCCCAAAATGCTGGCACGGATGCGCAACTCTTCAGACTGATGGCGGTGCGATTCGCCTAACAAATCGGTGCCCAAGGCCATTTTCACGCCTGCTTTGGCCAAAATTTCCAAAGCCTTCTGGCCTTGGCTGCGAACTGTTTCAATTTTGGCCACAGACACGGCAGGCAGTCCCAGGCTGGCACCTTCATTGGCCAATGCTTCGTAAGTGATCAAGGTGGGCACCATGAAAGCATTTTTCTCTGCCATGAAATTGGAAGTGGCTTCATCGATCAAGTTGCCATGCTCAATGCTTCGCACGCCATATGCCACAGCCCTTTGAATTGCCTTGGACGTGTAGGCGTGCGCCATGACATAAGTGCCCGCATGCTCAGCCTCTTCCACAATGGCTCTGATTTCAGCTTCTGAATAGCCCAAGTAATGGATGGGATCGTTGGGCGAGGCTACCCCGCCTGAGGCCATGATCTTGATTTGATTGGCGCCTTTCATGATTTCTTCGCGCACCGCCAGACGCACATTGTCGACACCATCGACCACCCGCGCCAAAGCCCCAACCCTGCTGGAGCAACCGCAGGGCTCAATCACATCACTTCGGGGGCGGCCATCGCCGTGGCCACCTGTTTGCGACAGCGCACGACCCGAGGCAAAAATACGGGGACCTTCCACCATGTCGGTGCGCGTGGCTTCTGCCAAATTCCAGTCGCCACCACCGGCATCGCGCACCGTAGTGAAACCCCGCATGAGCATGCCCTTCATGATGGGCAAGGCGCGCAAAGTGGCAAACACATTGGGCTGATTGGCCGTGACATTGAGGTTCAAATGCGCGGCAATGACATGGACATGGCAGTCGATCAAGCCCGGCATCAGGGTTTTACCTTGGGCCTTGATCACCTTGGTGCCAGAAGCAATGAAAACGTCTGGCTGATGGGGTACCACCGACTTGATCAGCCCGTTTTCAACCCAGACGTCTTGCCCCGCATTCAACTGCAGGGACATCACATCAAGCACATTGGCAGATTGAAACAAGATCGTGTTCATAAATGGGTTGCCTGTGACTGCAAAAACCACATTAAAACCGAAAATTTCGGACTTGTCTCACTGGGCAATTACCCTGATTTCGCTTGCGACATGGGTCCACCCTCCCCTAGAATGAGTCTGTTATTCAACTTAGACAGGATTTAGCATGTACCAACGCTTCCTCAAAACCTCTCGCCTGCTGACACTCGCGATAGGCATGTCGGCAGCCCTGCTAGGCGCAAGCAGCGCCCAGGCCGTCGAATTCAAATGGGCCGCTCAAAACGACATTTTGACGCTTGACCCCCATTCCCAGAACCACGCTACCACCAACAACATCGTGGGCCACACCTACGAAGCTTTGGTGCGCTACGACAAGAATTACAAAATTGAGCCCTCTTTGGCCACCAGCTGGTCTAACGTGAACCCCACCACTGTGCGATTCAATTTGCGCAAGAACGTGAAGTTCAACGATGGTTCTAACTTCACTGCCGACGACGTGGTGTTTTCTTTCGACCGCATTCGCCAACCGCAAGGCACCATGCAAATTTATGTGGCCGGCGTGAAAGAAATGAAAAAGGTGGACGATCACACGCTGGACGTGATTTTGGACAAACCCAACCCCACCATGTTCAACAACTTCACCACCTTCCTCATCATGAGCAAATCGTGGTCAGTCAAGAACAAGTCTGAAAAAATTCAAGACTACAAGGCCAAAGAAATAACTTTCGCCTCGGCCAATACCAATGGCACTGGCCCTTACATCATCAAAGAGTGGGCGCCTGACCAACGCGTGGTCATGACAGCCAATAAAGCTTGGTGGGACAAGTTGCAAGGCAACGTGACCGACATCATTTACACCCCCATCAAGTCAGACCCCACACGCATTGCAGCCCTGCTGGCTGGCAACGTCGATGCGGTCACTGACTTGCCCACGCAAGACGTGGCACGCATGCGCAGCACACCTGCCTTGTCGGTGCTAGACGGTCCTGAAGTTCGGACCATTTTCTTTGGCTTTGACTTGGGCAGCGATGAACTCAAGTACGCCCCTAAAGGCAAAAACTTCTTCAAAGACGTTCGCGTTCGCAAAGCCTTGAGCATGGCCATTGACCGCACAGCCATTCAGCGCAGCATCATGCGCGGCTTGTCTGTGCCTGCCAGCCTGATCATTGCCCCTGGCGTCAATGGTTACAACGCCGACATGGACAAAACCGGCCCTGCCGATGTTGAAGGCGCAAAGAAACTGTTGGCGGATGCGGGTTACCCCAACGGTCTTGAGTTCACACTTGACTGCCCCAACAACCGCTATGTGAACGACGAAGAAGTTTGCCAAGCCGTGGTTAACATGTGGGCCAGAATTGGCGTGAAAGCCAAACTGAATGCCATCAACTTTGGCCCCTTCATTGCCAAAGTACAAAACTTTGACACCAGCGCTTACCTGCTGGGCTGGGGTGTGGCCACCTATGATGCACAGTACTCTTTGCAATCATTGGTCATGACGCGCACACAAGGCCCTGATGGCAGCTTTAACTTCTCGAAAGTTAGCAACGCCAAAGTGGATGCATTGGTCGAAGCCATGAAAACGGAACTCGACAAAAACAAGCGCGATGCCATGATCAAGGAAGCCTTGACCATCACGCGCGACGAAGTGTTGTACATCCCCTTGCACCACCAGATGCGCCCATGGGCCATGAAGAAAAACGTCACCATGACGCACAACTCCAACGATGCGCCTAAGATGTTTTACGTCACTGTGAACTGATTCACACCCTCATAAAAAAAGACACCCTCGGGTGTTTTTTTTTGCCTGCACTGGGTTCAACCTTTTCAGTGCCGTGCCTCTTCCACGGCATGGCACGCAATCTTGATGCCGTTCAAATTCTGAAGCACGGGTCTTTCCGTGCGGCATCTCTCATTCGCCAGTGGGCAGCGTGGATTAAAGCTGCAACCTGGCGGTGGGTTGAGCGGATTGGGCACCTCGCCTTGAACAGGCGTTCTTGAGCGCCCTGTATCCTTCATCTTGGGAATGGCATCGAGCAACATGCGGGTGTAAGGATGCTGCGGGTTGCTGAACAAGCTGTGTTTGTCAGCCAACTCAACCAACTGCCCTAAATACCTCACGCCCAAGTTGTCGCTCACATGCCGCACCACCGCCAAATTGTGGGAGATGAACAAATAGGTAAGGCCGCGCTCGCGCTGCAAATCGTTCATGAGGTTAAGAACTTGCGCCTGCACGCTCACATCAAGCGCTGAGGTGGGTTCATCTCAC